>CAXNKO010000094.1:0-6815 GCA_964202685.1 Caulobacterales bacterium | reverse complement strand
CCGGACGACCGATAATCAGCGGCGCGACACGTTCCCACTGCCCGTCGCACAGCACCAAGCGATCCATCACACCCAAGACTGCCTCCAAAAAGCAGTCTTGAATCACGCTTCGGGCTCATTGAGAATCCATAGAGTCCACAGCGCCTAGGATCGCCGCGTCGCCTGCGCCATGGCGATTTGACGATCAAATTCACGGGAGCGAGGCCGATGAACGGCCGCACGGACATGGCGGCGTTGTTCCTCTCGGCGGAGGGGCGGCTGTCGCGCACGCCGTTTCTGCTGGCGGCGGCGGCGCTGATTCTGCTGGCGGCGCTGTATGAGGCGATCGTCGGCGAGACCTTGCACTGGCTCACCGGCTGGCTGGTCTATCCGGCGTTGTTCTTCTGCGGCGCCTGCGTGCTGTCCAAGCGGCTGCACGACCGGGGCCGGTCAGGCTGGTGGGCGGCGTTGATCCTCGGCGGGATGGTGGCGGTGTGGCCCCGGCCGCTGGGGTTTTTCGACTTCCTGTTCGCCGGGGTGCTGGTCTGGGCCGTCGTCGAATTGGGGGTCATGGGCGGCGAACTTGGGACCAACCGGTTCGGGCCCAGTCCGATGCGGGCGCCGCAGACGCGATCGGCCAATCCAACCCCCTGACGGATCGGTCGGAACCAAACCATCCGGCCCGGGTTGGTTATCTGCGAGCTGCCGCTGGCTCACTCGCGGGAGAAGTGGATGGCTGAGACAGAACCACCGTACCAACCCCACGCGAGCCGGACCGTCTGACCTTTGGCGGTCATCGATGGTTCGCTACAATTTGAACGAAAGCAGCGCCTGCACAGGCGCCTCGTGGCCAAGGCCACGCGGAACGCTCCGTTCCGCTCAGGGAAAGGGAGGCCGTAGGCCTCCCTTTTTCCGTTGCAATATCAACCCGGCGGCGCGGCCTAGATTGGCGGCGCGGCGGACGCCACCGGCCCGAACACCGCTTCAAAGCTCGCCCGCAGGGCGGCGTCGGCGTCGGCGAGGGTCGCCGGCGCGCCCAGGTCGGCCAGGCTGGTGACCCCGTGCTCGGTGACGCCGCAGGGCACGATGCCGCTGAAGTGCGCGAGGTCGGGCGCCACGTTCAGCGCCACGCCGTGGAAGGACGTCCAGCGGCGCAGCTTGACTCCGATGGCGGCGATCTTGTCTTCGCGCCCGGGCCTCGCCACCCACACGCCGACCCGGCCGGGGCGCACGTCGCCGGCCACCCCCAGCCGGGCCAGGGCCCCGATCAGCCAGGCCTCCAGGGCGGCGACGAAGGCGTGCACGTCGCGGACGCGGCTTTGCAGGTTCAGCATCACATAGGCCACACGCTGGCCGGGCCCGTGATAGGTGAACTGGCCGCCGCGCCCGCTCTTGAACACCGGAAACCGGTCGGGCTGTAGCAGGTCCTCCGGCCGCGCGGAGACCCCGGCGGTGTAGAGCGGCGGGTGTTCGAGCAGCCAGACCAGTTCGCCGGCGCGGCCCTCGGCGACCGCCGCCGCGCGCGCCTCCATCGCCGCCACCGCCTCCAGGTAGCCGACAGGGCTGGTGGAGACGGCCCAGCCGGCCGCGATCGCATCGTTTCGGCGAAACAATGGGGTCTCGGCGGGCGGGTTTAACGAGCGGTCAAGCATGTGGACGCAATGTGGGCCCAGCGCCGTCCTGACGCAAAGCCCGCGTCAGCGCGTGCAGCCAAAGGTGCGCGTCTTGAGTCAGGTCAATGCCGTCAATGTGGAGATCCAGGTGGTGCTTGGCCGCTCCAACCTGCCCATGGCGCAGCTGTTGCGCATGGGCCGCGGCGCGGTGATTCCGCTGGACGCCACGGTGAATGACGAGGTCTGGATCCTGGCCAACAACCACCCGGTGGCCCGCGGTGAAATAATTGTCGAGGACGATCGGATATCCATCTCCGTGACCAGCGCCGCCAACGTCTACGACTATTTGGCCGGCGGCTCGGCCTAAGCCGCTCAGCGGCCTTCACAAAGCAGCGGTGGTTTGCTACGCCCCGCGCCTCACCATGAGCGGTCGTGGCGGAATTGGTAGACGCGCAGCGTTGAGGTCGCTGTGGGGCAACCCGTGGAAGTTCGAGTCTTCTCGACCGCACCAGTGAGCCGGTCCATCAGTTAGGGAATTCGCCGTCCGCTAGACCCTGTCCCGTCTGGCTTGAATCAAGCCGGCCGGGATAAACAGGGTCGCCACTCTGAGTGGGAAGGGCTCTAGGGAGGTCAAAATGAGCCGAGCACCGGCCGATACGACCGACCTGACGCGACAAAACCCGCCCGAGCCCGTCGAAGACCTGGAAGACCTGGCGCTGCGTGAGGACTACGCGCTGGCGCCGCAGTTCGTGGCCATGGTTATGGACGCTGCCGATCGCGGCGATTCCGAGCGGCTGCGCGAGCTGCTGGACGCCCTGCGTCCCGCGGACGTGGCCGACCTGATGG
This sequence comes from Caulobacterales bacterium, assembly GCA_964202685.1. Classification (GTDB taxonomy): domain Bacteria; phylum Pseudomonadota; class Alphaproteobacteria; order Caulobacterales; family Caulobacteraceae; genus Phenylobacterium. The sequence goes on along the minus strand of CAXNKO010000094.1, from coordinate 4,377 downwards.
GTTTCCTCTCGCCCGACTACCGGGAAGAGGCGATCGCCCACCTCAATCCCGACGCCCTGGCGGACATCCTGTCCGAGCTGGACACCGAGATCCGCGAGGATGTGCTGGAGCATGTGTCCTCGGACGCCTTGGCTCGGGCGCTGGGCGAGATGGAGTCCGACGACGCCGCCGACGTGGTCGACGACCTGGAGGCCGACAGGCGCGCCCAGGTGCTGGCCGCCATGCCGGAGAGCGATCGGGTCGCCATCGAGACCTCGCTGGCCTACCAGGACGAGACCGCCGGTCGGCTGATGCAGCGCGAGGTGGTGGCCGCGCCCCAGTTCTGGACCGTCGGCCAGACCATCGACCACCTGCGCCGCGACAGCGACGACCTGCCGGAGCTGTTCTTCGACGTCTATGTGGTGGATCCGTCCTACCACCCGGTGGGCGCCCTGGCGGTGAGCCAGCTGCTGCGCGCCCAGCCCGCCACGCCGCTGGCGCAGATCATGGAGCCGATCACCGAGATCCCGGTGGATATGGACCAGGAGGAGGTGGCCTATATCTTCGACAAGTACCACCTGATCTCCGCCCCGGTGGTGGAACGCGGCGGGCGGCTGGTGGGCCAGATCACCGTCGATGACATCGTCGGCGTCATCCAGGAAGAGAGCGAAGAGGACATCCTGGCCCTGGCCGGGGTTTCGGACGCCGGCCGCGACGCCGGCGTGCTGGGCATCGTGCGCTCGCGGCTGCCCTGGCTGATCCTCAACCTGCTGACCGCCTCCGTCGCGGTCAGCGTCATCGCCGCCTTCCAGGGGGAGATCGCCAAGCTGGTGACCCTGGCCATCCTGATGCCCATCGTGGCCTCCCTCGGCGGCAACGCCGGCACCCAGGCTCTCACCGTCGCGGTCCGCGCCCTGGCCGCGCGGGAACTCAACGCCGCCAATGCGCTGCGCATCGTGCTGCGGGAGCTGGTGGTGGGGCTTATGAACGGCGCGACGCTGGCGGCGGTGATGTCGGCGGCGGTCTATTTCTGGTTCCGCGACCCGCGCCTGGCGCTGACGGTGGCCCTGGCGCTGGTGATCAATGTGTTCGTGGCCTCGCTGGCCGGAATCCTCGCTCCGTTGGCCCTGGAGCGCCTCGGCCGCGACCCGGCGGTGTCATCCTCCATCTTCGTCACTTTCGTGACGGATTTCATGGGCTTCCTGTCGTTCCTTGGCCTCGCGGCGGTGATCCTGGCCTGACCGGTTCCGGGATCTGGCGTGGTCCGCGTCTTGCGACATCGCGTCAGGCGCGTTCGCGTCTGCGTCGTTATGGGGCACAATCCGCCGATGAAGCCGCGTCTCCAGATTTCCCGCGCCGCGATCGATATGATCAAGCGGTTTGAGGGTTGTCGCCGCTCGGCGGCCAGGACGCCGGACGGCGGCTGGGTGATCGGCCACGGCCATACCTTGACCGCGCGGGCGGGGGCGGAGGTCTCGCAAGCCGACGCCGAGGCGCTGCTGATCTACGATCTGATTGGCGTCGCCCATGCGGTGAACGAGCATACGTTCACGCCGCTGTCTCAGAACCAATTCGATGCGCTCTGCTCTTTCGTGTTCAGCATTGGCGCGGAGGCGTTCCGGGGATCGGCGGTCCTGGGGCGGCTCAATGAGGGCGCGCACCTGCAGGCCGCCTGCGCCATGGAGCTGTGGCGGCGGGCGGAAGTGGCTGGCGAGCATCCGGTGGTCGACGCCCTGGTGCGCCGCCGGGCGGCGGAAAAAGCCCTGTTCCTGACCCCGGCCGGTCCCTGGGTCGGGGCGCCGTCGGCGATCCTGCGGCCAGGTCTGGACATGGATGTGGACGGCCTGGTTCCCCGCAAGACGCCCGTCGTGGTGGAGGCCACGATGGCCGGCGACCGTCTCAGCCTGCGGCGTGCGGCGGCGGGATCGCAACATGCTCACCCGGCGACGGCGGCGGCCGAAGCGGTGACGGCGCGGCTTGCGGACATCTTCAGCGGGCCCGAGCACCCGGCCGCGCCTGACGTCCAGCATAGCCGGGCGCCCGATCCGGCGGCAGGCGGGATGGGCGTTCTGGCCGCCCTCGCGGCGATCGGTGTCGCCCTGTTTCTTGGCGGCCTCTACTGGGCGTTTCGCTTTGCGCCCGAGGCGGGGTTGAGCCCGAGCGGCGCGCTCACGGTGGGCTGGCTGGCTAGTGTGACGGGAGTCGGCTGCGTCGGCTATGCGGCCTATCGCCTGTTCAAGCGGCTGGGACAGGCCGACGAACCGCTGTCCCGCTGAGGCCCCGGCTTTCCCGGCGCCCGCGCCGCGTGCTAACCGGGGCGCATGACAAACACCCCTGGCCCTTCGATGGAATTCGGGCTCGGCGACGCCGCCGACGCCATCCGCGATCTGGTGGCGCGCTTCGCCGCGGATCGCATCGCCCCCCTGGCCGCCGAGATCGACGCCTCCAACAACTTCCCGCGCCAGCTGTGGCCGCAGCTGGGGGAACTGGGCCTGCTGGGGGTGACGGTGGAGGAAGACTACGGCGGCGCGGGTCTGGGCTACCTGGAGCACGTGGTCGCCATGGAGGAGGTGAGCCGCGCCTCGGCCGCCATCGGCCTGTCCTATGGGGCCCACTCCAATCTCTGCGTCAACCAGATCCGCCGCTGGGGGTCTGAGGACCAGAAGCGCCGCTATCTGCCCAAGCTGATCAGCGGCGAGCACGTGGGCGCCCTGGCCATGAGCGAGGCCGGGGCGGGCTCCGACGTGGTCTCCATGCGGCTGCGCGCCGAGCGACGCGGCGACCGCTTCGTCCTCAACGGCAGCAAGTTCTGGATCACCAACGGCCCCCATGCCGACGTGCTGGTGGTCTACGCCAAGACCGCGCCGGACGGCGGCAGCCGCGGGGTCAGCGCCTTCCTGATCGAGAAGGGCCTGAAGGGTTTCTCGGCCGGCCGGAAGCTCGACAAGATGGGCATGCGCGGTTCCGACACCAGCGAACTGATCTTCCAGGACTGCGAGGTTCCCGAAGACAACGTTCTCGGCCCCGAGAACGGCGGCGTGGGCGTGCTGATGAGCGGGCTCGACTATGAGCGGGCGGTGCTGGCCGGCGGCCCGCTGGGGATCATGCAGGCCTGCCTGGACGTGGTGCTGCCCTATGTGCGCGAGCGCCAGCAGTTCGGCCAGGCCATCGGCGGCTTCCAGCTCATGCAGGGCAAGATCGCCGACATGTACGTGGCGCTCAATTCGGCCCGGGCCTACGTCTACGCGGTGGCCAGGGCCTGCGACGCCGGCCGCACCACTCGCTTCGACGCCGCCGGCGCGATCCTGATGGCCAGCGAGAACGCCGTGCGGGTGGCCCTGGAGGCGATCCAGGCCCTGGGCGGGGCCGGCTACACCAAGGACTTCCCGGTGGAGCGGCTGCTGCGCGACGCCAAGCTCTACGACATCGGCGCCGGCACCAATGAGATCCGCCGCTTCCTGATCGGGCGGGAGCTGATCGGCGCCTGAAATGCGAAAGGCCGCGTACAACGTCGCGCCATGGCGGAGGATCGAGCCCGCACCTGGCGGCTTAGCGGGTTGAGACCACAAGAAAAGTGACGATATTTCACGCTCATAGACTCTCCGTCGCACCGATGATGGACTGGACATATTCATATGTATTTTCAATTAGTTATTGAAGATCGTGTGCGTGAATTGCACACGGATGTTCGCGTTCTCTATCGTTTTCGTTCCCGCGACGTGGCCGCAACACGCGCGATATGGAAGCCGCTGACGCGCAGTTGTTGATGATTGCCGCCTCCCACATCCGGACGTTCGAAGCCGTCCGATCGGGTTCGACAGCGAAGGTCGTCGTTCGCGGGCTCGATTAACCCGAACCACCTAGCCATGGTTGATATTGAGGCTGTGCTCCTGACCGAAGGGGTTCGCCCCGATGGCCGCCGTCCGAAGCGGGCGGCCCGCCGTGCTGTTTGGTCAAGCCCGGCGTCTCAAAGGCGAAGGTGGAGTCGCCTTAGGTATCTGAGGTGAGCGCCTCGAGATAGGGACGGATCTTGGTCCAGGTGCCCAAGGTCGACCTCGACAATTCTATCCAGTGGAATGTCCAATCGGGCCATGGCGGCATCTGACACGAGCGACGTCGGACGCCATTGCATGGTCTTTACACACCGGTGTGAGATCCTGGTCGGTGACATTATTCCGATTTCCTCCCTTGGCTCGACTGCAAATTCCCGATCGGGAACATTTCATCTTGACGAATGAGGTTTGAGGTCCGATATACCCGATCGGAAACATTTGTATGACCACGATCTCAGACTTCGCCGTCGCGATCAAAGCCACCCGCAAAACGCTCGGCCTGCGTCAGGAGGAACTCGCCGCGGCCGCAGGCGTCGGGAGGCGTTTTCTCATCGAACTTGAAGCC
>CAXNKO010000093.1:0-6815 GCA_964202685.1 Caulobacterales bacterium | reverse complement strand
CCAGGGCGAAGAAGCCCAAGCGCCTGGAGGACTTCCAGATCTGGAGCCATGTGGACGTGTTGGTCTCCGAGGACATCCGTGAGGCCATGAAGCCGTTCAAGCTGTTCACCGCCAACATGGTCGGCGGGTTCAAGCAGCTGGGCAAGGACGTCTACAAGGACCAGATGGTCTGGCGCGGCTATGCCGAGGAAGCCGAACGGGTGCAGGAACTCTACCTCGCCGGGCGCATCGATGAGGCCGCCGCCGCTGTGCCGGACCAATATATCGACGACGGCTGGCTGATCGGCGACATTCCGCGCATCGCCGAGCGGGCCAAGCGCTGGGTGGGCGCCGGGCCCACCGGCCTGGTGATCCGCTGCGACAACCTCGACGTGTTCGGGCCGATCAAGACGGCGATCGACGGCGTGTAGCGTTCAGGCCGCCACCTTCGGACCCAGATCGCGGGTCTTGTCGATCACCTCGTCGCCGAACCGCATCAGTTCATCGCGCAGCGCCGGAATGGTCTTGGCGTGGGGGGCGATGGTCAGGCGATGCACACCCTGGTCGGCGAACCATTTGGCCTTTTCCACCGAGCGGGTGCCGCCGGATGTAATCTCGATGGCGTCGGGGTTGCGGCCGGCCTCGAGCGCCGCAGCGCGGACGATGGCGAGCTGCTTCGGCAGGTCCTCGTAGACCCTCTCCGTCGGAAAGATGGCCGGGAAATAGCCGTCGCCCACGCGGCCGGCGCGACGGCAGGCAGCGTCGGAGTTGCCGCCGATGATGATCGGCACCGCGCCGCCCGGGGGTTTGGGATCGGAATAGATCGGCTGGAATTTGACGAACTCGCCATCGTAGCTCGCCACCGGCTCCTTCCACAGCAGGCGCATAGCCTCGATATATTCGTCCAGCCGCTTGCCCCGGTTGGGCCAGGAGATGCCCAGGGCGTCGTACTCCTCCTTGCACCAGCCGGCGCCCACGCCCAGCTGCAACCGGCCCTTGGACAGCACGTGCAGGGTCGCCGCCTCCTTGGCGGTGTGCAGGGGACTGCGCTCGGTAAGCAGCATCACCCCGGTGCAAAACTTGATGCGGCTTGTGCGGGCGGCGACGAAAGCGAACCAAATCAACGGGTCTGGCACGCCGCTTCGCTCCAGCTGGTCCATCTTGCCGGTCTTCGAAGCTTCGTACTGCGGGATGTATTCGACTGGGATGACGATGTGTTCCGGCGCGCAGAGCACGTCAAAGCCGGCTTCCTCGGCGATTTCGCCCAAGGCGGCGGCCTCTTCGGGGCCCGGGTAGATGGTGGACGAAAAGACGGTTCCCCACTTCATCTGGCGTACTCCTACTTCAGGCCAAAGCGCTGGGCGCCGTCGATGCGGATGACGGTGCCGTTGAGATAGTCGTTCTCGCAAATCTGCATGGCTAGCTGCGCATATTCATCCGGCAGGCCCATGCGCTTCGGGTTGGGCACCGTGGGGCCCCACTTGGCCTGGATCTCCTCGGGGTCACCGCGGTAAGCGAGGGTCAGGAAAGTGCCGGGGGCGATGCACATGACGCGGATGCCTAGGGGCGCCAGATCACGGGCCGCGGTGAGGGTGAAGCCGATCACCCCGCCCTTCGCCGCGGAATAGTCCGACTGGCCGACCTGACCTTCGAACCCGGCGATCGAGGCGGTGGAGATGATCACCCCGCGTTGGCCGGAATCCAGCGGTGCGGTCTGGGCCATGGCCTCGGCGCACAGGCTCATCACGTTGTAGGTGGCGTTCAGGAAGATATCGACGGTCTGTTTGAAGGTCTCGTAGGGGTAGCGCTTACCGTCACGGCCGATGATCCGCGCCCCGGCCGAGCGCCCGCCGTGGACGATGATGTTGGCCCGCAGCGGCCCCATCTCGCTGGCGATGTTCACCGCGTTGGCAACGGAGTCTTCATCCAGCACATTGGTTTCCACATAGCGCGCGCCGGAGCCCAGTTCCTTGGCCAGGGCTTCCGCCCGCTCTCCGGCCATATCGGCGATGACCACCTTCGCGCCCGCGGCGTGCAGTTTGCGCACGCAGGCCGCGCCGAACCCGCCGGCGCCGCCGGTGACGATGGCCGAGGCATTTCTAAGGTCCATGTTCCCTCCGGGAGCGTTCGTCTCGTGGCAAAGCTTCGGGTGGGCCCCACGAAGGCCGCACCTGAATTTCCAATGTTCTAGCGGGGCCCCGCACCCGGTGGAAGCACTGGCGTCGGCGAAAACCTGAGTCTATGGAATGATCACTCAATGCTGGGACCCCGCCTGTGAGGGTCCCTTCATCAATCTTTGCAGAGAGGCGCCCATGCCCGAAGCCGTCATCGTCAGTGCCGTGCGCACCCCCATCGCCACCGCCCGCAAGGGTTCCTTGGCGGATACCTCCGCCGAGACCTTGGGCCGGGTGGTCCTGGAGGCGGCGATCGCCCGCTCTGGTGTACCGGCCGAACTGGTGGACGATGTGATCTTCGCCGAGTCCCAATACGGCGGCGGCGTGCTCGCCCGCCACGCCGCGGTGGAGGCCGGACTGCTCAACATCGCCGGCCAGGCGGTCAATCGCCATTGCGCCGGCAGCTTGACAAGCGTCGGCAACGCCGCGGCCTCGATCCGCGCCGGCATGGACCGGGCTATCGTGGCCGGGGGCGTCCAGGCCAGTTCGATGTCCCCGCAGATGAAGCAACGCCTGGCCGGCAGCGACGACGAGTCCGCGGCCTGGCGTCCGCCGAGCCACCCCGACCGTCCGGATGCGCCCAACAGCGACATGGCCTGGCTGGTGGGCTGGAACACCGCCAAGGAGTGCGCGATCAGCCGCGAGGCCATGGACGCCTGGGCGCTCCGCTCCCATCAGCGCGCCGTGGCCGCCCAGGACGCCGGCCATTTCGACGATGAGATCGTCGCCATGAAGGTTCCGCAGCGCGATGGCTCCATCAAGGACTTCACCAAGGACGAGCACCCGCGCCGGGACTCCTCCATGGAGCGGCTGGCCAGCCTGAAAGTCATCCATCCGGAGATCGACGGCTTCAACATCACCGCCGGCAACGCCAGTGGCGTCAACGACGCCGGGGCGGCGCTGATGATCGTCAGCGACGAGTTCGCCAAGGCCAATGGCCTGGAGATCCTCGGCACCGTGAAGGCCTGGGGCGCCGCTGGCGTCGATCCCTACTTCACCGGCATGGCGCCGATCAGCGTCATTCCGAAGGTCCTGGACCGCGCCGGCCGCAAACAGTCCGACGTGACCCTTTGGGAAATCAACGAGGCCTTCGCTTCGGTGCCGGTCGCCGCCTGCAACAAGCTCGGCATCGACGAGAACCTGGTCAACACCTCCGGCAGCGGTTGCAGCCTCGGCCACCCCATCGCCGCCACCGGTGCGCGGATGCTGACCACCCTGGTGCATGACCTGCGCCGCAAGGGCGGCGGCATCGGCCTGGCCACCATGTGCGCCGGCGGCGGTATGGCCGGCGCGGTGGTCATCGAAGTCTGATCCGCCCCGACCAACCCTTCCCTCGAGCTGGGGGAGGGGTCCTGGCGGCCGGTGCGGTGGTCAATCGCCGGCCGGATAAAGCGCGCCGGCCAGCGCCAGGATCTCCGCCCGGTCGTCCGCCAGGATGAAGCCGGCTTGGATCGCGGAACCCAGCGAAGCCTCGAACGCCCTCAGATACTCCGCCTTGCCGCCAGGATAGAGGCGCGAGAGCGTGGCGGCGTCGAAGGGCTCGGTCACCCCCGCGAGGAATCCGAACGGCCCGCCGGAATTGCCGATGCCCGACATCCTCTGGCGTCCAGGGCCAGGCCGGCCTTGATAATCGTCGATGACATGCCTAGTTCCCCGTTCAGTAACGCTTGGCCCACCCGCCATCGATCACTAGCGTCTGCCCGGTGATCCAGCTGGCGTTATCGCTCACCAGGTACCGCAGGCCATGCACCAGGTCAGCGCTCGTGCCCAGCCGTGAAACCGGTGTCGCCTGTTTGAGAGTGTCGAGAATGGCGTCGTTCACCACGCTCAGCAGGGCGTCGGTGGGGATGGGGCCGGGGGCGATAGCGTTGACGGTGACGCCCTTGGGCGCAAGCTCCGCGGAAAGGCCCAGAGTCAAGGTGATCACCGCCCCCTTGCTCACCCCGTAGGGGTCGCCGCTGTACATATAAGCCGCTGTGGAGGCCTGATTTACGATCCGGCCCCAGCCGTTCTCGATCATCATCGGCGCCAGGGCCTGGGTCATGATCAGCGGCCCGTCCAGGTTCACCCGGAACATGCGCCGCCAATATTCGATCTCCACGGTCATGCCGGTCGAGCGCTTGTTGCCCATGAACATGGCGGCGTTGTTGACCAGCACGTCGCAGCGGCCAAAGCGGTCTTTGAGGAAGCCCGCGAGCGCCGCGGCGCTGGCCGGGTCAGTCACATCGACGACCGCCGCTTCACCGGTCCCGCCAGCCTCCCGGATCATTTTCGCGGTCTCGTGGGCGCCGTCCGGCATGATGTCGGCGCAGACCACCGCCATGCCGTCCTCAGCCAGGGCGCGGGCGTAATCCCGGCCAATTCCGCGACCGCCGCCGGTCACCACCGCCACACGCTGAATCATTTGTTCCCCCTGACGGTTTTCCGGATCGCTCCGTCGGCTGCTCAGGCCCCGTCACGGACGACGCGTCTAACATCACCCCATTCCGCCGGTTCGACAACCAGTAGGGCGTGGGCCGCAATTGGGTGAGGCGGAAAAGTCGGCTCGGCGGGTTCGTCAGGCCGCGGATGCGGCCTGACACCCCGACGGCTTACCAACGACGGTAGGATTCTTCGCGGCTGTCGTAGCGGCCGGAGTAGGGCTGCTCGTAGCCGTAGCCGTAGCGGTCGCGGCTCCGGTGACGCTGCTTGCGATAGGTCGGCTGCGGGCGGTAATCGCCGTAGCGGTCGTGGCGATCGTAGCGATCATAACGGTCGCGGTCGGTGGCGACGCCGATGAGCGCCCCTGCAGCGGCGCCCGCCGTCGTTGCGGTGGTGTCGCCCTTCGAGAGCGCCGCGCCAGCTACGCCGCCGATCATGGCTCCGATGATCGCCCGTTCGGTCTTGCTGGCGGCCAGGGCGCTGCTGGCCGGAAGGATCATGGCGCCGCAGATGGCGGCGGCGATGGCGGTCTTGGTGAGTTTCCCTTGGCCCTTCATGGGGCGGCTCCTTCACACGAAACCCCGACGTGGCGCCGAGGTGTTGATGTTGGACAGCCATATGAAGCATCGCGGTTGAACCCGCCCTGAACCACCCCGTTCAGCCGCCAGTCATCTCAGCCAGGCGTCCAGGTCCGCCAGCGCCCGCTCACCCACCATCCGTTTCTTGGCGCGGCTCTTTTCCTTGGCGCCGAATCTGCGGCCGTCGCTGTCGCGCCTTGGCGGGTCCATGGGCGGGATGAGGCCGTAGTTGACGTTCATGGGCTGGAAGGCGCCCTTGCCCCCCGCCATGTGGCCGCCGGTGATGTGGCCGATCAGGGCGCCCAACGCCGTGGTTGGCGGCGGCGGGACGGGCTGACGCCCCAGCCGCTCGGCGGCGGCGAAGCGTCCGGCCAGCAGGCCCACGGCGGCGCTTTCCACATAGCCTTCGACGCCGGTGATCTGGCCCGCGAACCGCAGCCGCGGGTCAGCCTTCAGCCGCAGCGAGCCGTCCAGCAGCTTGGGGCTGTTCAGAAAGGTGTTGCGGTGCAGACCGCCCAGCCGGGCGAACACCGCCTTCTCCAGGCCCGGAATCATCCGGAACATCTCGGCCTGTGCGCCGTGCTTCAGCTTGGTCTGGAACCCGACCATGTTCCAAAGCGTGCCCAGCGCATTGTCCTGGCGCAGCTGCACCACCGCCCAGGGCTTTTCCTGCGGGTCGTGGTCGTTGGTCAGGCCCACCGGCTTCATCGGCCCGTGCCGCGGGGTTTCGCGGCCGCGTTCGGCCATCACCTCGATGGGCAGGCAGCCGTCGAAATAGGGCACGTGCTCCCATGCCTTGAACTCCGCCTTCGGCCCGGCCAGCAGGGCGTCGATGAAGACCTCGTACTGGTCGCGGGTCATCGGACAGTTGATGTAGGCCGCCGCGTCGCCGCCGGGACCTTCCTTGTCATAGCGCGACTGGCGCCAGGCGACGTCCATGTCGATGGACTCGAGATGGACGATGGGGGCGATGGCGTCGAAGAACGACAGCTCGCCCTCGCCGGTCAGCGCCAGGATCGCCTCGGAAAGCGCCGGCGAGGTGAGGGGCCCCGTCGCCACCACCACCTTGCCCCAGTCAGCGGGCGGCAGGCCCGCCACCTCTTCACGCGCGATCCTCACTAGGGGGTGGGCTTCCAGCCGACCGGTCACTGCCGCTGCGAAGCCCTCGCGGTCCACGGCCAGCGCACCGCCAGCCGGCACCTGGTGGGCGTCGGCGGCGGCCAGGATCAGCGAGTCGCAGCGCCGCATTTCCGCGTGTAGCAGGCCCACGGCCGAGGTCTGCCAGTCATCCGCCCGGAAGGAGTTGGAGCAGACCAGTTCCGCCAGGCTGTCGGTCTGATGGGCGTCCGTGCCGCGCACCGGCCGCATCTCATGCAGGATGACCGGCACGCCAGCACTTGCGAGTTGCCAGGCGGCTTCCGATCCGGCCAGGCCGCCACCCACCACATGCACCGGTTCGATCAACATGCGGCTTCCTAGCAACGTTCCGCGCCTATCGCGAGCGGCGCCTTGCGTCGGGGCCCCTGGGACTTCACCGTGGAAGCGGAAGGTCAGCTTTTCGGATCAAAGCGGCCAGAGGTTAGATATGCAGCAGTTTTCGCCGAGCGACGCCGCCCTGGAGGGGTTTCGCCTCACGCGCGAGCATCCCTTTGCGATCCTGGCT
>CAXNKO010000092.1:0-6833 GCA_964202685.1 Caulobacterales bacterium | reverse complement strand
GGCGCGCGGATCGACCTGCATGAGGGCTATGTCTATGCCCAGGCGCCGCGCGGCCTGACCGGCGCCGTCATCGAATTCCCCTTCGTCTCCGTGGGCGCCACTGAGCACGCCTTGCTGGCCGCCGTGCTGGCCCGGGGTGAGACGGTGCTCGCCAACGCCGCCTGCGAGCCGGAGATCGGCGACCTCGCCATCTGCCTGAACAAGATGGGCGCGAAGGTGAGCGGGATCGATACCCCCACCCTGCGCATCGAGGGGGTCGCGCGCCTGTCCGGCGCCACCCACGCCGTCATCCCCGACCGCATCGAGACCGGCACCTATGCGCTCGCCGCGGCCATGGCCGGCGGCGAGGTGCGCCTGACCGGCGCCCGCGCCGACCTGATCGGCGCCTTGCTGGACAAGATGGCCGCGGCGGGTGTCGAGGTTATCCGCCACGACGATGGTGTCACCATCCGGCGCGACCCGGCCGTGCGCCTGCGGCCGGTGGATATCGCCACCGACCCCTATCCCGGCTTCGCCACCGATCTGCAGGCCCAGTTCATGGCCCTGATGACCCTCGCCGACGGCGAGAGCGTCATCCGCGAGACCATCTTCGAAAACCGCTTCATGCACGTGCCTGAGCTGGCCCGCCTGGGCGCGGATATCGTCGTCTCGGGCGGCGAGGCGAGGGTGAGGGGGGTCGCGGCGCTGGCGGGGGCCCAGGTGATGGCCACCGACCTGCGCGCCTCTGTCAGCCTGGTGATCGCGGCCCTGGCGGCGCGTGGTGAAACAATGGTCAACCGCGTCTATCATCTGGACCGCGGTTTCGAGCGGCTGGAAGCCAAGCTCAGCGCCTGCGGGGCGCAGATCCGCCGCATCTCCGGCGACGGCGAGCCGGAGGACTGATGCCAACGCCCCAACCCCTGCGCCTGCTGGCCCTGGACCCCGACGACCTCGACGTCATTTCCGCGGCCTTGCAGGACGCGGTCGTCAAGGTGGGCGACATCACCTATGAGCCCGCGGCCCGGCGCCTGACGGTGACCTTCAACCGCTACCGCTGGGAGGCCAGGGGCGGCAGCCGGGTGCGTGCGGCCCTGCAACTGGGCGACGTCCAGTCGGTGCAGACCCGCCGCATCCGCCGCATTCCCGCCGATGCGGTGCTTGAATTGCTGGCGCTGGCGTTTGTCCCCGGCCCCGAGGCCCCTGGCGGAACACTGATCATGACCTTCGCTGGCGGCGGCGATCTGCGCGCCGCCATCGAGTGCGTCGACGCCGTCTTGGCCGACATCTCCAAGCCCTGGCCCACCCCCCGCGCGCCCGCGCACAAGCCCTGAGCCCAACATCCCTCGCCACCGCGCCCACGCCGGGCGTAGAAAGGTCAAAACAGGATGGGAGCACGGCATGGGAACGCTGTTTGAGGGGCAGGTGGCGCTGGTCACCGGGGCCGCCACCGGCATCGGGCGCGCCGCCGCGATCCGCTATGCCGAGGAGGGCGCCAAGGTCGCCGTCGTCGATATCAATGAGGTTGACGCCGCCGAGACGGTCCGCCAGATTCAGGCGGCCGGCGGCGAGGCGATGTTCATCCACGCCGACATGACCAAGTCCGCTGACATCGCCGCCATGGTCAGCGAGACGGTGGCCCGCTTTGGCCGCCTGGACGCCGCCTTCAACAACGCCGGCGCGCCGGGAGGCTTCACCAACGCCGTCGACTGCACCGAGGAGGAGTTCGACCGGGTGGTCACCCTCAACCTCAAGAGCGTCTGGCTGTGCATGAAGCACGAGATCCCGGCGATGATCGCCTCGGGCGGGGGGGCGATCGTCAACACCGCCTCCCAGGCCGCCGTGCAGCCCTCGCCGCACATGCTCACCTATGTGGCCACCAAGGCCGGCGTGATCGGCGCCACCCGCTCGGTGGCGGTGGACTATGCTGACCAGGGGGTGCGCGCCAATGTGCTGGCGCCCGGCCCCACCGCCACCCCCATGCTGATGAAGGGAACCCAGGGTCTCGACATCACCCTGGAACAGTTCGGCGAGCGCCTGCCCATGAAGCGGATCGGGCGTCCCCACGAACAGGCCGATGTCGCCGTCTGGCTGACGTCAAGCCAATCGTCCTTCGTCACCGGCATGGTCATCTCCGCCGATGGCGGCCGCAATCTGATCTGAGGAAAGTCCCTATGCTCGCTGGCAAGAAAGTCCTGCTCACTGGCCTCACCGGCCGCATCGGCGCCGCCTTCGCCGAACGTTTCGCGTCCAGTTGCGAACTCTGGGGTCTGGCGCGCTACACCGCCGAGGGGTCGCTGGATGCGGCCAAGGCACTGGGGGTCATTCCGGTCAAGGGCGACTTCGCGGGCGGCTCGCTGGCCGAACTGCCGGCCGACTTCGACTACGTGCTGCATGTGGCCGCCGATGTGCGCCCGTCCAGCGCCGAACAGGCCATTGTCTCCAATGCTGACGGCTCGGCCCGGCTGATGAAGCACTGCCGCAACGCCAAGGCCTTCCTGCACGTCTCGGCCACCGGCATCTACAAACAGAACCCCGACCCCCGCTTCGCCTATGCCGAGACCGCTGATCTGGGTGGCAATTACGGCGGCCAGTATGCCCCCTCCAAACTGGCCGCCGAGGGCGCGGTGCGCGCCGCGGCCATCATCCTCGACCTGCCCACGGTGATCTGCCGCCAGAACGTCCAGTATGGCGGCCCGCATGTGAACGGCGGTCTGGTCGACCGCTTCCTCGATGTCTTCGTGGAGACCGGCGAGGCGTTCCTGCCCCCCGAGGGCCCGCTGATCATCGGCGCCATCCACGAGGATGACATCTGCGACCTGGTGGAGCCCTGCCTTTCCATCGCCTCGGTGCCCGCCGAGATCATCAACTGGGGCGGCGACGAGATCGTCGACTGGCAGGAGATGTTCGAATACGCCGGCCAGCTGCTGGGCAAGACCCCCAGGTTCACCCGCAAGGAAGACTTCGCCTTCCCCAACTGCTTTCCTGACACAGCTAAGCGGATCAGGGTGGCCGGGCCGCTGAAAGTGACCTGGAGGCAGGGCGTGCGCCGCTCGCTGGAGATTCGCCATCCGGGGATCCGGCTGAACCTGGTGGGATAACCATGACGAGAGGACCCGCCGCGCCGAAAAGGTGAGGGGAGACCGTATGGCCACGCATATCGAGGAGGTGACGGTTGGCCTCCGACGTCGATTGACCGACCGCAGCGCCGCCCGTGCGGTGCTGAACGGCGACCGGGGTCCGGCCACAGCGCTCTTCCAGTTCCTGTCGGACCAGGGCCTGACGGTGCTCGCGCTGCCCGAGGAATTGGGTGGCAGCGGCCTGGGGCTCGCCGAGGAGGCCGCCGTCGCCGAGCGGTTGGCCTATTGCGCCGCTCCGGCGTCCATCCTGCCGGTGTTTCTGGCGGCGCACCTGTTGGCGGCGGTGGGGGGCGACGCGGCGGCCGAGCTCGCCCGGGCCCAGGCCGGCGGCGAGCGCCGGATTGGCGTCTGCGTCTCGGCGGGGCACGGTTTCGACTATTCGATCCAAGAAGACGCCGAGGGTCGGTTGACCGGGGCGATTTCTGACCTCCTCGACGCCGCTGACCTGGATGTCCTGATCCTGCGCGTGGGTGAGGCCTGGGGCGCGGTGCGGCGCGAGGACGTCGAGGTCAAACGTATCGAGGCCCTGGATCCCACCCGCCCAATGGCGTCGATCGCTTTGGATCGCGTGTCGGCAATGCGCTTGGGGTGCGCCCCGGTCGAAGCGCTTGAGTCGATCGCGCTAATCCTCACGGCCGCGGAGAGCCTGGGTGTGGCCCAGGCCGCCTTGGACCTGGCCGCCGAGCATGCCCGTGTGCGCATCCAGTTCGGTCAACCCATCGGCCGGTTTCAGGCGATCAAGCAAAAGCTCGCCGACTGCCTGCTGGCCGTCGAGGCGGCGCGCTCGACGCTCTGGGGCGCCGTCCAGCCCACGGAAACCGGTTGGCCTGATCGGCGCGCGGCGCTCAGCGCCAAGGCGTTGGCGACCAGGGCTGGTGTCGAGGTCGTCCACGAGGCGATCCAGACTCATGGGGCGATTGGCGTCACCTGGGAGCATGACCTGCATCTGTTGCAGCGCCGCGCCAAACATTGCCAATTGGCGCTCGGCCCTCCCGAGACCTGCCTGGCGGCGATCGCCGAGGGCCTGGTCGCCGACGCCCGCGCAGGCGTTCGCAGCGCCGACCGCAGCCTGGGCCAATCTCGCCTGGAGCCTGAAGACCAGGCTTTCATTGGCGAACTGCGCGACTGGCTCGACCGCCACGCCACGCCTGATCGGCTGCGCGTGGTCACTGAGGGCGGTCTTCCGGCTCGTCGCGCCTGGCAAGCCGAAATGGCCGAAGGCGGCTGGGTCGGCATTCATTGGCCTCAAGCGCACGGCGGCCGCGACGCCAACTTCACCCAGCAAGTGCTCTATCACGCAGAGCTAACCGCCCGCGGCCTGCCCCGCCTGCCGGGCAACCGGGGCCTGACCATTGTCGCTCCGACGCTCATCAAGCACGGAACGCCGTTACAGCAGCAGCTTCTTGAGCCTACGCGCCGGGCTGATGTGCTCTGGTCGACGGCATTCTCTGAGCCGGGCGCGGGCTCCGATCTCGCCAGCCTGCAAACTCGCGGGGTCGTCGATGGCGACGACCTGGTGATAACAGGGGTCAAGATCTGGACGTCCGACGCCCACTACACCGATTGGCTGTACGCGCTCGTGCGCACCGGGCCGCTGCATCCGAAGCATGACGGCATAAGCTGCGTGATCCTGCCGACCAAGATCGACGGCCTGACGATCCGCCCGATCCGGCTCAACAACGGCGCCCACCATTTCAATCAACTGTTCTTCGACGCGGTGCGTATCCCGCTCACCCAGGTCGTGGGCCCCATCAACGAGGGCTGGCGCAAGGTGAACCGCACCACCATGGCCCATGAGCACTTCACCAATTTTCTCGGCACGCACGCCAGCTATGCCAACGTCATTGAGCACATTCTGCGCCGGCTAGCCGACCGGGAAGCTGGCGGACACATAGACCACGACCTGCGTCGGCGCGCGGCGATGTCCTGGATCACCGTCCAGCTTCTGCGCCTGAACGGCATGCGCAACGTGGTGCGGATCCAGTCCGGCGAAGACCCTGGGGCCGAGGGTTCGATTCAGAAGGTTTTGGGCCAGGAGGAGGAGCGGCGCCTGTTCGAACTCGCCCTCGACGTCATGGGCGCCGGCGGCCTGGCGATGAACCGCTGGGGCCGCGCCTACCTCTCCTCCCGCGCGGCCACGATCGGCGGCGGGACCAGTGAGATTCACCGCAACAAGCTGGCAGAGCGGGTGTTGGGCCTGCCGCGCGACCTGTGGGCCGACGATACGGCGGGCGAGGGGTAGACTCAGCTAGTGGATAGAATCTGTCACTTGGTACCCGGCCACGACCATCCATCCACCGTCTGGGCAGGCGGCGCAGCCTTACCCATCAGCTGACGTCCCGAAAGACGCAGAAGGGGGGACAGCAGACCTCGATAAGGCCGACGCCCACGGCCTCGCGGCGACACTCGCGCGCCGTCGAACCACCTCCGCCCGGTCAGCGGCGGACAGCTCCATGCTCGCGGCTGCGCGGTATTTGACAAGCGCCCCGTCCGCCTTGCCCTCCGGCATGCGGCGCTGCACCACCGTCTCGAACATGTGCCACAGCAGGTCGCTGTCGCGGAAGCCGGAATGCCTCCGAGAGTTCCGGTGCGGTTCACACGCTGATGCTCATGAGTGTTTTTCGGATGTTCTCGGTTTGGTTTCCGTTCTTGCGGCGCGATACTCAAAAGCACTCCCGCTTCTCATGCCGGAGAACGCTACGAAATATCCGCGAACCTAGCGTAGGCGATAAACACGGCCAGAAGGGCTGGAATCACGCCCCAGAGCAGGCCCGGAAACCCGGCATATTGGGCAAACAAGACACAACCCAGTAGCGCGTTTGCGGCCAGATAGAGCGCCGCCACGGAAATAATCTTCGGGGACGCCCCGACCAATCCAGGCAGGACCAATCCCAATGCAAAGACAATCTGAAGCACGCCGATGGCGACCCACACAGCTTGTGGTAAATTATCCGCCAAAGGTCCTTTGAGTTTTTCATAATTGGACAGCGTGTAGACACCGCCAGCGACGTTCCACAATGCTAGCAGGATCTGAAGAATCCACAGAAAGATGTTCATTGTCTTGCTCGGTGATCTGGGGTTGTATTTGGAGGCCCGACTGGTTTTCGGAGTTTATGCGTTCGACGTCGGCCTGAGGAAGATCGGGATATACTCAGCGAACATCATGGAGCGCATCCAGGGCCCATCGGTTCCCTTTCCTAGTCTTGGCCTCTTCGTTCCAACCGAACACCGCGCTAAACTCTTGTTTCATTCGAACTCGGTGCCACCGTCGTCACATCGCCGGCAAGCGGACGCTCCGAACGTCCATTCAGGGTCGGACACGGCAATTCGCTCGCGGTCAGGAATCGGACGCTCGGGCCGTGCGGCGCTAACGGTGCGGCTATCCCCCGCCGGACTCAAGTGTAAGATTTTATCCACTAGTCGGGGACCACAGCGGAACGGAAGAAGACATGCCGCTATTTGTCATTCATTGCCTCGAAGCTCCGAATTCGGCCGCCCTGCGCGAAGCACTACGGTCCGACCACCTGCGGCATGTGCAGACACAACCGGTTAAGGTGAAGCTTGCCGGCCGTAACCGTTCACCTCCCCCAGGCAGTCAGGCGGGCATAGCGGATGGGGCGGCTGCGCTGCGGGCGCTTGAGACGGCTCTTTCGATGATCGCCCACGGATCCAGTCGACGTCGTCGGGAGGTCTCGACGATGCTTAAAATGGCGGCGT
>CAXNKO010000091.1:0-6833 GCA_964202685.1 Caulobacterales bacterium | reverse complement strand
TCGCACCATCCCTATCCGGGCAGCTATCCGGTGGTGGTGACCGACGCCAACGACTGGGGCGGCTGGCGGGTGCCGGGCGCCGAGTACGATCGCGATCCGGCCAAGATCGAGTTCCAGGCGCGGCTGATCGCCTCGACGCCGCGCCTGCTGGCCCTGTCGCGCCATCTGATGGCGATCGTCGACGAAGCGCCCGAGGACGCGCCGCCGATCATCCGCACCCTCGCCGAAAGCGCGGCCGAGATCGAGCGCTACCTGACCGAGATTCCGGCCGCCGACGACGCATCCCCCGCCGTTCAGGACGACGCGGTGGCCGCCTGATCCCACGCGGCGTTGGCGCCCGGCCCGGGGCGGCCTAAATCAGCGGGATGCGCACAGACATCCCCCAGCCGATCCGCCTGGCCGACTACCAGCCCCCCGCCTTCCTCATCGACGAGGTGCGCCTGGAGTTCCGTCTGGAGCCCGCCGCCACCCGGGTGACGGCGCGCCTGCAGGTACGGCGCAATGGCGCCCACAACCAGCCGCTGATCCTGAACGGCGAGCGGCTGAAACTGATCTCGGTCGCCCTGGACGGCAGACCCCTGGGCGAGGCCGACCGGCGCATCGACGCCGAGCAGATGACCCTCGCCAACGTCCCCGACGCCTTCATCCTGGAAACCGAGGTGGAGATCGACCCGGCGGGCAACACCGCGCTGGAGGGGCTCTATATGTCCGGCGGACGGTTCTGCAGCCAATGCGAGGCCGAGGGGTTTCGCAAGATCACCTACTGGCCCGACCGTCCGGACGTGCTCGCCCGCTTCACGGTGCGCATCGAGGCGCCGCGGAGCGTTCCACGCCTGCTGTCCAACGGCAATCTGGTCGACGCCGGCGACTTGCCGGACGGCCGCCACTTCGCGGTCTGGAACGACCCCTTTCCCAAGCCCTGCTATCTGTTCGCCCTGGTGGCGGGGGAATTGGACGTGCTGGAGGACAGCCTGGTCACCGTCTCCGGACGCACCGTGGCCCTGCGCATCTATGTCGATCCCGGCATGGTCGCCCGCGCCGCCTACGCCATGGACGCCCTCAAGCGGTCGATGCAGTGGGACGAGACCGCCTTCGGGCGCGAATATGACCTCGATCTGTTCATGATCGTCGCCGTGCGCGACTTCAACTTCGGGGCGATGGAGAACAAGGGGCTGAACATCTTCAACTCATCGCTGTTGCTGGCCGATCCGGAGACCGCCACCGACCTGGACTACGAGCGCATCGAGGGCGTCATCGCCCACGAATATTTCCACAACTGGACCGGCGACCGCATCACCTGCCGCGACTGGTTCCAGCTGTGCCTGAAGGAGGGCCTCACCGTCTTCCGCGACCAGAGCTTCTCCGGCGACATGCGCGGCCATGCGGTGCAGCGGATCAAGGACGTCAAGCAGCTGCGCGCCCGCCAGTTCGCCGAGGACCAGGGTCCGCTCGCCCACCCGGTGCGGCCCTCCAGCTATCTGAAGATCGACAACTTCTACACCGCCACCATCTACGAGAAGGGCGCCGAGGTGATCCGGATGCTGAAGACCCTGATCGGGGCCGAGGCGTTCCGGGCCGGCATGGACCTCTACTTTGAACGCTGGGACGGCCACGCGACGACGGTGGAGGAATTCATCCGCTGCTTCGCCGAGACCTCCGGCCGGAACCTCGCCGACTTCTTCGTCTGGTACGAACAGGCCGGCACGCCCAAGGTGACCGTCGCCAGCCGCTACCAGGCCGAGGCCCGCACGCTCACCCTCGACCTCGCCCAGTCCACCCAGCCCACCCCCGGCCAGCCGGACAAGGCGGCCCTGCCGATCCCCATCACCCTGGGCCTGTTGGACGCAGAGGGCCGCACCCTGGCCTTCGAGCGCGACGGCGCGGCGGTGGTGGAAACCACCATCGTCCTCGACACCGCCCGGGCCAGCATCACCCTCACCGGCGTGGATCGCCCCCCGGTGGTCTCGGCGCTGCGCGGGTTCTCCGCCCCGGTGCGGCTGGAAAACCAGGCGCCGGCCCGCGACCGCTATGTGCTGATGGCGTCTGACCCGGACCTGTTCAACCGCTGGGAGGCGGCCCAGGATCTGGCCCGGGACCTGATGCTGGCCCGCGCCGATGGGCGCCCCGACGAGGTGGGCGAGGAACGTTTCGCCGAAGCCATGGGCCGGGCCCTGGGCGACCAGGCCGCCGACCACGCCCTCAAGGCGCTGATGCTCGCCCTGCCGGCCGAGAGCGACCTGGCGCTGAGCGTCGCCAAGGCCGATCCCGCCGCCATCCACGCCGCCCGCGACGCCCTGCGCCGGCGCCTGGCCCTGCATCTGGGCGACGCCCTCAAGCGGCTGCACACCGGACTGCAGGACCTGGGGCCCTTCGCCCCCGACGCCGCCGGCGCCGGCCGCCGGGCGCTGCGCAACGCCGCCCTGGAGCTGCTGGCCGCCAATCCCCGCGCCGATGTCGTCGCCCTGGCCTCGGGCCACTACCACGCCGCGCTGAACATGACCGACGCCATGGGCGGCCTCTCGGCGCTGATGCTGGGAGGCGGGACGGCCTACGAGGACGCCCTGGCGCATTTCTACGCCCGCTGGGAGGGCGAGCCCCTGGTGATCGACAAATGGTTCGCCGTCCAGGCCCGCGACCCCGACGAGTCGGTGTTGGGTCGGGTGCTGGGGCTCACCGCCCACCCGGCCTTCGACCCCCGCACCCCGAACCGCCTGCGGGCCCTGGTGTCGACCTTCGCCACCGCCAATCCGGCCCGGTTCCACGACCCCAGCGGCGCGGGCTACCGCTTCCTGGCCGACCAGATCCTGGCGGTGGACGGGTTCAATCCGATGGTGGCGGCTCGGCTTGTCGATTCGCTGGGTGGTTGGCGGCGCTATCGCGACGACCTCGGTCAGCTCATGCGGGCTGAACTGCAGCGCATCGCCGCGACGCCCGGACTGTCCAAGAACGTCTTCGAACTGGCAAGCCGGGCGCTCAGCGAGGGCTGATCCTCGCGCCGCGAAAAATCCCCTGGCGATGAGGCCCTATGCCCCGTGACGCGACGGAGTCCCGCGCGTAGACTCCCGTGTGGGGTGAATCGGGTCATCACGGGATGGAGCGGCGGGCTTTGGGCAAGCGCGGAGGCAAGGGCGCGGCTGTGACCGAGGCCCAGACGGCGCGCGAGGGCGCGCCTGAGGGGCGCTCGCCGACCAGCCAGGTTCTGGTGCGGATCGCCATCCTGGCCACCCTGCTGCTGCTCGCCGTCTACACCGCCTTTGCGGTATGGCGCGTACAGACCCAACCGCAGATCGCCACCCTCGCCGCCGCCGGCCTCGCCGGGCGAGCGTCGACCCTGGCCGCCCAGGTGGACAACGAGGCGGCCGGCCTGCGCGCCGCCGCCCTGGCCGCCGCCGGTGCCCTATCGCGCGCGCCTCAGTCGCCCATCGACGCGGCCGAGGCCGGATTGGCGGTGGCGTCCGGATCGGCGATCGCCGTCGCGGTGATGGACGCCGACGGCCCTGTGGCAATCGCCGGCAAGGCCAAGGACATCGACTGGAACCTGGCCCTCAAGGCCGCATCGCGGGTCGATCGACCCGTGTGGCTGGGGGTGGTTGGCGCGCAGACCCCCATGCTGGTGGCGGTGGCCAAGGCTACCGGCCGCAGTCGGCGCTGGGTGGCCGTGGCCGGCGATCCCGCGCGGCTGACCCGACGGTTGGGCGCCGGCGGCGCCGAGGCCCTGGCGACGCCGCAGGGCGGGATGCTGGCGGCGTCCGGCGCCGGCGGCGTCGCCGACTCCCAGAGCCTCAACGCCGCCTTCGCCCGGGCGCCGGAGGAGTTCAAGTATGACCGGCTGGTGAGGGCCGTGCGGCCGGATGGCGTCGACCTCGACGTGGCTTCCCAGCCGGCGGCCGAGGGCGCGATCCTGGCCCTCGCCGCGGCGCCGGCGCCGCCTTCGGCGCGTACAGAGCAGACCCGGCAGCTGGTGTTTCTGCTGATTCCGCTCGGCGTGGCGTTCCTGCTGGGCATGTTGCTGATCGGCGAGAGCCGCAAGACCGAATCCGCCGAGCGGGCGTTCCGGGAAAGCGAGCAGCGGTTCCGCATGGCGGTAGAGGCGGCGCGCTGCGGGATCTGGGAGTGGGACCTGGCCAGCGACAAGATGTTCATGTCCGACGTCACCGGCGCGATCTTCGGCTGGGGCGGCGGCGGGGTGGTGGACGGCGCGGAGGTGCTGAATCGGGTGTCGCCGGAACACCGTGACAGGGTGCGCGAGGCCCTGGGCGCGGCCGCCACCTATGGCGCGTTCGACGTCTCGTTCCGCGTCCCCGGCCAGAACGGCGGCCGCCCGACCTGGATCGACGCCCGCGGCCAGGGACTCGACCGCCGGGCGGAGGGCGGCTGTGCGCGCATCATCGGCGTCGCCCTCGATGTCACCGAGGAGCGCGCCGCCCAGGCCCGCGCCCAGGCGGCCGAGAACCGGCTGCGCGACGCGATCGAGAGCGTCTCCGAGGCCTTCGTGCTGTGGGACCGGCGCGGGCGGCTGTTGATGCACAACCGCAACTACAAGACCACCTTCTCCATCGACGACGGGTTCCTCAGGCCCGGCGCGCCGCGAAGCCAGATCAATCGTGTCGCCAGCCAGGCCATCAAGCGGGTGGCGCCGGCGACGGAACAGGGCAAGGGGCCCCATGAGGCCGAGCTGAAGGACGGCCGCTGGATCCAGATCTCCGAACGCCGCACGGCCGAGGGCGGTCTGGTGATGACCGCCGCCGACATCACCGCCATCAAGACCCAGGAACAGGCTCGGCGGCTGAATGAGGAGCAGCTGCGCAAGGCCGTCGCCGGCCTGGAGCGCAGCCAGGAACAGCTCTCGGAGCTGGCCCGCAAATATGAGCCCGAGAAAATCCGCGCCGAGACCGCCAACCGCGCCAAGAGCGAGTTCCTGGCCAATATGAGCCACGAGCTGCGCACGCCGCTCAACGCCATCAACGGCTTTTCGGAGATCATGGTCGGCGAGATGTTCGGACCCGTGGGCGATCCCCGCTACGCCCAGTACGCCCAGGACATCCTCAATTCCGGCCAGCACCTGCTGGCGCTGATCAACGACATCCTCGACATGTCGAAGATTGAGGCCGGCAAGATGAACCTGCGCTTCGAGCCGCTCTACCTGGACGAGGTCGCCGCTGACGCCGTGCGGCTGATTGGCAACCGGGCCGAAGCCGTGGGCCTGACGCTTGAGATCGAGTTCCCCGAACTGCCCGAGGTCGAGGCGGACTATCGGGCCCTGAAGCAGGTGCTGCTGAACCTGCTGTCCAACGCGGTCAAATTCACCCCGCGCGGCGGCAAGGTCACCCTGATGGCCAAACTCATGAACGATGCGCTGGGCGAGCGGGTGCGGCTGAGCGTGCGCGACACCGGCATTGGCATCGCGGCCGAGGACATCGCGCGACTGGCCATGCCCTTCGAACAGATCGAGACCCAGCATTCCAAGACCCAGCAGGGCACCGGCCTCGGCCTGGCGCTGACCAAGTCGCTGGTGGAGCTGCACGGCGGCCTGCTCGACATCCAGAGCAAGCCCGGCGAAGGCACCGTGGTCAGCTTCACCATACCCCTGCGGCAGAGCGAGGCCGCCCAGGCGGGGGTGGCGGCGTGAGTCCGCTGGCGCTTCCGGTGCGTGGAAGCTAATGCAATAATCACACAGACGCTGGCGGTCTTGGCCGCCGGCCGGGGGGAAGGTCGATGGCCGCGGTGGATACCGGGTCCGGCGCGGGCAAGCCGGTCTATTCGTCGGGCTACAAGTCCACCGTGCTCAGCCTGCTGGTGGTCGCCTATACCCTCAACTTCCTCGACCGCACGATCATCGGCACCATCGGCCAGGCGATCAAGGAAGACCTGCGCATCTCCGACACCCAGCTGGGGCTGCTGGGCGGGCTCTATTTCGCCCTGCTCTACACCTTCCTCGGCATCCCCATCGCCAGGCTGGCCGAGCGGTTCAACCGGGTGTCGATTATCTCGGCGGCGATCCTGATCTGGTCGGGGTTCACCGCGCTCTGCGGCCTCGCCCAGAACTTCGCCCAGCTGGCCCTCTACCGGTTCGGGGTCGGCTTTGGCGAGGCGGGCCTGTCGCCGCCCGCCCACTCGCTGATCAGCGACTATTACGAGCCGCGCAAGCGAGCCACAGCGCTGGCCATCTACGCCTTCGGCATCCCCATGGGCACCATGCTGGGCGCCATCATCGGCGGCGTCCTCACCCAGCATTTCAGCTGGCGCGCCGCCTTCATGGTGGTTGGATTGCCGGGCATTCTCATCGCCCTGGCCATCAAGGTTTTCGTCAAGGAGCCGCCCCGCGGGCATTCGGAACCGGAAACCCGGCTCGCGCCGTCGCCGGGCGCCGCCCGCCCGTTCTCGATGGCCAATGAGTTCCGCGAGATCGGCGCGGTGGCCAGGGTGCTGTTCCTGAAGTGGCCGGTGGCCAACATGGTGCTGGGGGTGACGCTGATCTCCTTCGGCGGCTACGGGATGACCGCCTTCACCGCCCCCTATTTCATCCGCACCTACGGGCTGGACTACGCCCAGGTGGGCCTGCTCACCGGTCTGGTGGGGGGGTTCTCCGCCGGCATCGGCACCCTGATCGGCGGCCCGATCACCGATCGGCTGGCGCGCTACAGCCCGCGCTGGTACTCGCTGACCCCGGCCATCGGGGCGGTCATCGCCGCCCCCCTGTACATGATCGCCTATCAGCAGGCGTCCTGGCAGGCGAGCGCCCTCATCCTGCTCATTCCCGGCGTCTTTCTGTACGTCTACCTGGGCCCCACCTTCGGGGTGGTGCAGAACATGTTCGAGATCCGCCGCCGGGC
>CAXNKO010000090.1:0-6890 GCA_964202685.1 Caulobacterales bacterium | reverse complement strand
GGTGGCGCTCGAACGCGACCGTAGGGCCGCCCCCACCACCGAGATCCTCGACGCCGCGCTCCGCGCCCAGGGGCTTGACGCCACGGTCGACGACCACAGCCTGTGGATCAAGGACATCCGCAGCGCCGCCCAGCTGGCGCGTTGGATCGGTGTCGCCATCTTCGTCCTGATCGCCGGCGCCGCCGCCGCGGTGATCGCCTTCGCCACCCGCGCCGGCCTCGCCGCCCGCCGTGACGTGGTCGAGGTGCTGCACCTGTCCGGCGCCGAGCATGTGCTGATCGCCAAGCTGTTCCAGGCGCGCTTCGCCCGCATGGCGGCCACCGCGGGTCTGTTCGGCGCGGCCGCGGCCGGTTTGATGGGGGCGGCGCTTCGGCTGTTGGGCGGCGGAGAGGGCCTGACGCCGGTGCTGCCGATCGCCTGGACGGACCTGCTGGCGCTGCTGCCCTGCCCGTTGCTGGCCGCCCTGGTTTCCGCCATCTCGGCGCGCCTGACCGCCTCGGCGATCATCGGGGAACTGGAATGAAGGGCCTGGCCGCGGCTCTGGTGGTGGTGGCGATCTGGGCGTCGGGCCTGTTGGCCTTCGCCGGACGTATTGAACGGTCCACCCCGGCCCAGGAACCCGCAAGGGCAGACGGGGTGGTGGCCCTGACTGGCGCTGGCTCCAATGAGCGCATCCGCGCCGGCATGGGTCTGCTGGAAGACAACAAGGCCCGCCGCATGCTGGTCTCGGGCGTCAACCGCGAGGCCTCGCGCGAGGACGTCCGCGCCGCCGCCCAGGCGGTCCGGCGGCTCTACGACTGCTGTGTGGACCTCGGCTTCGAGGCGGCCACCACCGTCGGCAACGCCCGCGAAACCCTGGCCTGGGCCCGGGCGATGCGATTTCACAGCTTGATCGTGGTCACCGCTGACTACCATATGCCACGCGCCATGATCGAACTGCGCGCCGGACTGCCCCATATCCCCCTGCAGGCCTATCCGGTCGCCACCTCGGTGATCGATGCGCGGGAGTGGTGGAAGACGGGCCGCGGCGCGCGGCTGATGGCGTTGGAATATTGCAAGTATCTGGCGATCCTCGCCCGCGAGGCCCTGCTCAGCCTGGGTCCCCGCGCGGCGCCGGCGGCGGCGAGAGCCTGAGAATGCTGGTCCTGCGCTCGCTGATCTTCGTGGTTCTGTTCTACCTGTGGTCCACGCTGATCTCGCTGTCGCTGACGCCGCTGCTGCTGGCGCCGCCCAAGCTGTCGGTGCAGGTGATGGGCGTCTGGTCCTGGGGTATCCGCCTGCTCCTGCGGGGGATCTGCGGGATACGCGTTGAACTGCGCGGCGCCCAATATGTGCCCAAGGGCCCCGCGCTGGTGGCCGTAAAGCACCTGTGTATGTTCGATGTCTTCGCCCAGTTTTCATGGCTGCCCTACACCTGCTTCGTGCTGAAGAAAGAGCTCAAGGACATCCCGTTCTTTGGCTGGTTCGCCATGAAGGCGCGGATGCTGGCGGTGGATCGCGCCGGCCACGCCGCGGCGCTGAAGAAGCTGGTCCGCCAGGCGCGGGAACGCATGACCGAGAACCGCCAGCTGGTGATTTTCCCGGAAGGCACCCGCGGCGAGCCGGGGGTCAAGGGCGACTATAAGCCCGGCATCGCCGCCCTCTACCGCGACCTGGGCATGCCCGTGCATCCGGTGGCCACCAACTCCGGCGTCCACTGGCCCGCCCATGGATTCCTGCGCCACCCGGGGGTCATCGTGTTCGAGTACCTGGAGCCCATCCCGCCGGGGCTGAAACGGGCGGAGTTCATGCGGCTGCTGGAAGACCGCATCGAGGACGCCTCCAACCGCCTGCTGCCGCTTTAGATCGCTCAGGCCGCCGCCAACTCGCGGGCCTCGACCATGCCCAGCAGCCGCTGCATGTCGCGGTCGCGGACGCCCTCTTCGCGCAGGTGCTCCACCAGGTCGCGCAGATAATCGACGTTGCGGCCCGAAAGGCCCCGGGCCCCGGCGATCAGGTCCGCCTGCCGCTCCAGGGACAGCGCGCCCGCCCACTGGGGATGGCCCACATCGGATAGAAACACCAGGGTCCGCACCCGCCGCCCATCGGCCAGCCGCACATGGGCGTGGGCTTCGACATAGGTCTCGGTGGGCTGTTCGCGCTCCAGCAGATAGGCGTAGGTCGCGGGCCAGTTCGCCTCGCCGACCCGCAGGGCGACGCCCCGGGTCGCGCCCCCCGGCGCCAGGCCCAGAACCAGGCCCGGCCGCTGGTAGGTGCCGCGATGGTGCACCGAATAAATGCAGAAGGCGCGGCGGCGTCCGTGTAGGGTCGCCACCGCCCGCTCCTGATAAGGGAACCCCGGCCGCCACATCAGCGACCCGTACCCGAACACCCACCGCTCGTCCGCCATCGCGCCCGGTCGCCCGCAAATCCAGATCACGCTCATGCCCGATCCGACCCCCGCCCGCAAATTCAACCGCCTCGGCCTCTATCTGCCCATCGCGCTGCTGCTGGTCGGCGTCGCGGTGTGGTCCGGGGTGTGGCTGTGGATGCGCGGCCAGGTGGAGGCCCGCCTCGACGCCGCCCAGGCCGACTGGCGCAAGGCTGGCTATGAACTGGCCTGGGATAGCCGCCGCGTCGGCGGTTTTCCCTACCGGCTGAGCGTGACCCTGGCGGAACCGCGCCTGCGCACGGCCTCGGGCTGGGCGCTGGCCGCCCCGGTGCTGGAGGCGCAGACCTATATGCTGTCGGCCGGTCACTGGATGCTCGCAGCGCCCCAGGGGCTCACCTTCACACGGCCCCGCGGCGGGCCGGTGAGCGTGACCGGGACTATCCTGCGCGCCAGCCTCAAGAACCTGGACAAGCGGCCGCCCAACGTCTCGTTCGAGGGCGTCAAGCTGGCCTTCGCACCGGCCGCCGGCGCCCAGCCTTTCGCCCTGTCGGCGGCCGAACGGGTGGAGTTCCACCTGCGCGCCGGGCCGGACGACGAGGGCGGCGTCTTCGCCCGCGTTGATGGCGGCAAGGCCCGGCTCTCCGGCCTGTTCGCCCGTATCGCCGGCGACAAGCCCATCGCCTTCACCTGGAATTCCACCCTGTCGAAAATGAGCGCGTTCAAGGGCGACAGCTGGCCGCTGGCGGTGCGCGCCTGGACCGACGCCGGCGGCCAGATCAACCTTCGCAACGCCGGCGTCACCGCTGGCGAGGCGGTGCTGGGGGCCCAGGGCGGGCGTTTGACCGTGGGCGCCGACGGGCGTCTCAACGGCGCCCTGGACGTCAGCCTGCGCCAGGCGCCGCAGGCGATCGCGGCCTTGGGCGAGACGGGGGCCATGCCGCCCGAGGCCGCCCTGGCCGCCACCGTCGTCGTCGCCGCCCGCCAGCAAGGCGACATCGCCAACGCCACCCTGACTTTCCAGGCCGGCCTGACCACCCTCGGCCCGGTGGCCATCGCGCCTGCGCCGCGGATCTATTGAGCAGCCTTGCCTCAGCCGCCGCCATGACTTAACCGGCATCGCTTGATTCTTGGGGGTGAAATGGCCGCAGCCGTTGAGAACGCCGCCGCGCCGCCGTCGCTGGAGACGGTGCGGGCGCGGCTGGACGCCATCGACGCCGACATTCTGTCCCTGATCGACGAACGCGCCGCCCTGGCCCGGGTGGTGGCCGCCGCCAAGGCCGCGGCGGGCGACGCCGGCAAGTTCGGCCTGCGCCCGGCCCGCGAGACCGCGATCCTGCGGAAGCTGCTGGCGACCCCGCGGCAAGGCGCCGGCGACGGCCTGGTGGTGCGGCTTTGGCGGGAGATCATGGGCGACAACCTGGCCCGCCAGGGACCCTTTCACCTGTCGGTCTGGGGCGGCCCGGACCCGGGGCGCGCCGCCGAGTTGGCGCGTTTGCGCTTTGGCGCGGCCCCGCCGATGAAACTGACCCGAAAGCCGGAGGACACCCTGGCCGCCGCCAGGACCCCCGGCGGCGTCGGCGTGCTGGCGCTGGCCCCCGACAGCGCCTGGTGGGGCCGGCTGCTGGCCGAACCCCGCTTGCGGGTGTTCACCGCCCTGCCCTGCCTGGCCGCCTGGGGGCCGATGACCGCCCTGGGGGTGGCCGAGGTGGAGATCGAACCCACCGGCGCCGACCAGACCTTCTGGGTGACCGACGCCGCCCCCGCCCCCGCCGCCATCGAGGCGGCTCTGGGCGCCGACGGGGTCGCGGCCACGTTCCTGATGGCCAGCGGCGGCCTGAAGCTGTTCAGCCTGGCCGGCTTCCACCAGGGCGACGACCAACGCCTGGCCCGCGCGCCCGGGACACTCTCCGGCGTGATCGGGGCTGCGCCGACGCCGCTGGACGTGTAAGAGCAGGCCCCCAGCCGCTTCCAACGCCTCGAACCCTCGATGTCCCCAGCCGATCCCAACTCCGCCGCCAGCGACCGCGGCGCGGCCCCGCGGCCGGTCCCGAAGCCGGGGATCCTGGACATCCATGCCTATGTGCCGGGCAGGTCGAAAGTGGAGGGGGTCGCCGAGCCGGTGAAGCTGTCCTCCAACGAGAACATCCTCGGCTCCAGCCCCGACGCCCGCGCGGCCTTCCTGGCAGCGGCCGACAGCCTGCATCTCTATCCCGACGGCCGCGCGGCCGGCCTGCGCGCCGCCGTGGCGGCCCATTTCAACCTGGAGCCCGAGCGGCTGGTGTTCGGCGACGGCACCGACGAGCTGCTGCACCTCATCAACCAGGTGTTCCTGGAGCCCGGCGACAATATCGTCATGGGCCAGTACGGCTTCTCGGCCTACGCCATCGGCGCGCGGGCCTGCCAGGGCGAGGTGCGCCATGCGCCCGAGCCCAACTATCACGTCTCCGTCGAGGCGATGCTGGCGGCGGTGGACGCCCGCACCCGGCTGGTGTTCATCACCCAGCCGGGCAACCCCACCGGCACCTTCCTGACCGGCGATGAGCTGGCCGCCCTGCAGGCCGGCCTGCCGCCCAGCGTGGTGCTGGTCATCGACGGCGCCTATTCGGAATTCGCCACCGACCCGCGCTTCGACGACGGCCTGGACCTGGCTCGCGGGGCGGAGAACGTGGTGGTCACCCGAACCTTCTCCAAGCTGCACGGCCTGGCCGCCCTGCGCATCGGCTGGGCCTATTGCCCGGCCCCCATCGCCGACGCCGTGGACCGCATCCGGGCGCCGTTCAACACCTCCATCGCCGGCCAGCAGGCCGCCGTGGCCGCCCTGGCCGACCTGGGCTTCCAGCAGCGCTCTCGCGACCATGTGCACCGCTGGCGGGCCTGGCTGACCCAGCAGCTGGGCGGGCTGGGGCTGGAGGTGGTTCCCTCCCAGGCCAATTTCGTCCTGGCGGGCTTTCCGACAGCGCCAGGCCGCACCGCCGCCGAGGCTGAGGCGTTCCTGGCCGCCCGCGGCCTGATCGTGCGCGGGGTCGCGGGCTATGGGCTGCCCGATCACCTGCGCATCACCATTGGGCTGGAAGCGCACAACCGCGCCGTGACCGAGGCCCTGGCGGCGTTCCTGGGGACAGGCGCGTGACTAGCGTCATCTATCCCCGGATGGCGGTGATCGGCTGCGGCCTGATCGGCTCCTCGGTGATCCTGGCCGCCCGCGCCGCCGGCGTGGTGGGCCAGGTGGCGGTGGCCGACGCCTCGGCCGAGGCGCGGCGGCTGATCCCGCGCCTGGGCTACGCCGACCTGGTGACCGGCGACGCCGCCGAGGCGGTCAAGAACGCCGACCTGGTGGTGCTGGCCACCCCGGTGATGGCCATGGCCGCCGCCGCCGCCGCCGCCGCCCCGGCGCTGAAGCCCGGCGCCACGGTCACCGACGTGGGCTCGGTGAAGGCCGCCGTGGCCGAGACCCTGGCCCAGACCCTGCCTGACGGGGTGTTCATTGTGCCGGGCCACCCCATCGCCGGCACCGAGTTCTCCGGCCCCGACGCCGGCTTCGCCGAGCTGTTCCAGAACCGCTGGGTGATCCTCACCCCCCAGGCCCGCGAGGACGATCCCTATCTGGAGGCGGTGCAGCGGCTGGCGGACTTCTGGGTCGCCCTGGGCGCCAATGTGGAGCGGATGGACGAGCGCCACCACGACCTGGTGCTGGCGGTGACCAGCCACCTGCCCCACCTGATCGCCTACAATATCGTCGGCACCGCCGCCGACCTGGAAGAGGTCACCCAGGCCGAGGTGATGAAGTTCTCCGCCGGCGGGTTCCGCGACTTCACCCGCATCGCCTCCAGCGATCCGACCATGTGGCGCGACATCTTCCTGACCAACAAGGACGCGGTGCTGGAGATCCTCGGCCGCTTCACCGAGGACCTGCAGGCCCTGTCGCGGGCGATCCGCTGGGGCGAGGGCGACAAGCTGTTCGAGCTGTTCACCCGCACCCGGGCGATCCGCCGCGGCATCATCACCGCCGGCCAGGAAACCGCCGAACCCAATTTCGGCCGCGACCACGACAAGCACTGAAGGCCGGGTCGCGGGCCGATGCGGCCTCCCGTGGAGGGGGGTGTAGACAGTTCGGCGCAAAGCGGTCGCCAATTTTGCGGGAAATTCTTGGAAATTTCGTGATAATTCTATATACTAAGGCCTATAGACTGTAGGCACCGCTTTCCGTCGAAACGGAAATTTCAAACTGTCTACACCCCCACCAAATTCTCATTCCGTCGAGGCCCCAGGCGGACAGGGCTACCAGGCCCCGCTCATCCCGGTGAAGGCCCATAGGCGGTAAGTTTAGCCATCCAGGGTCCTTCTCCCGCAAGGGGCGAAGGGACGCACTATAGCGCCCTTGGCGGCCCAAGATAAGAACAAAACAGAAACATATCGGGGCGCGCGGGCCGGCGGGGCCACAGAAGCCGCCCAGCTCCTCCCCCGTCCCGCAGAGCACGGGGGAGGAGCTGGAGGCCGGCGCCGCTTGATGTTTGAGTAC
>CAXNKO010000089.1:0-6899 GCA_964202685.1 Caulobacterales bacterium | reverse complement strand
GGCGAGCACTCCGTCGAAATCCTGAAAGAGCTGGGCTATGCCGATGCCGACGTGGCGCGAATGCGCGCCAACGGCACGATCCTGCCAGGAGTCTGAACAGCGCTGTCGAACGGGAAGATTGGAGTTCGTGGCCGATGACGCGCGATAGGCTCGATTGGGACACGGTGGGCGCCCAGGAGATCATCGCGGCGGGCGTGGGCGTCGCGGGCGGTCTGCTGCCGCTGTTGCACGATCTGCAGGCGGCGTTCGGGCATGTGCCAGATCAGGCGGTTCCGCTGTTGGCGGACGCGCTCAACCTCTCCCGGGCCGAGGTCCATGGAGTGCTGAGCTTCTATCCGGACTTTCGGCGCAGCCCGCCGATCGGGCCCGTTATCCGCCTGTGCCGCGCAGAGGCCTGCCAGGCCAGAGGCGCGCGCTCAGTAGAACGGGCGCTTTCTGAGGCGTTTGGCGCCGAGATGGACCAACCCCCTGGCCCGAGCGGCGTCGCGCTGGAGACGGTTTACTGCCTCGGGCTCTGCGCAAGCGGACCGGCGGCGATCATGGATGGCCGGCTCGTGGCGCGGCTTGAAGGTGCGCGGCTGCAGGAATTCATCGCCGGAGTCGAGCTTTGACGCTCCGCGTCTTCGTCCCCGGCGACTCCGCCGCAATCGCCGTCGGCGCGGACGCGGTGGCCGAGGCCATTGCGCAGGAGGCCGCCCGCATTGGCGCGGCGGTCACCATTGTGCGCAACGGGTCGCGCGGCCATTTTTCCCTCGAGACGCTGGTCGAGGTGGAGACCCCGGCCGGCCGGATCGGATACGGGCCAGTGGACCCGCAAGATGTTGGGGGATTGGTTGACGCTGGGCTGTTCGCCGGCGGCGCGCATCGGAAACGGATCGGACGCCCGGAGGCGTTATCGTTCCTCCGCCGACAGACGCGCCTCACGTTCGCGCGTTGTGGCCTGACCGATCCATTCTCGTTGCAAGACTATCGTCGTCATGGCGGCCTGGCGGGCCTGGAAAATGCGCTCAAGCACACTCCCGCCGAGATCATCGAGCAGATCGCGGCCTCAGGACTACGTGGCCGCGGCGGCGCGGGATTTCCCGTTGGCGTCAAGTGGCGGACTGTCGCCGACACTCCCGGGCCTCAGAAGTATGTCATCTGCAACGCCGACGAGGGTGATAGCGGCGCCTTCGCGGACCGAATGCTGCTTGAGGGCGATCCGTTCCTGGTAATCGAGGGTATGCTGATTGCCGGCCTAGCCGTGGGAGCATCCATAGGCTTCGTATACATCCGCTCTGAGTACCCTTACGCGGTCAGCGCCTTTCGGCGGGCGGTGGATATCGCGCGCAATGCAGGCCTCCTCGGCCCTGGGGCCGCAGGCGGGCGCCAGGACTTCGACATCGAGGTGCGCGTTGGCGCCGGGGCCTATGTCTGCGGCGAAGAGACCGCACTGCTGGAGAGCCTTGAGGGCCGACGTGGCCAGGTCCGCGCCAAGCCGCCGCTTCCGGCCCATGCTGGCCTCTTCGGCCGCCCCACCGTGATCAATAACGTCCTCAGCCTTGCTGCGATCCCGTTCATTCTCGCTGAGGGCGGGAGCGCCTATGCGGCTGTTGGCGTCGGGCGGTCGCGCGGGACGATGCCGGTCCAGCTCTCCGGCGATGTTCGCCACGGAGGCTTGTTCGAGGCTCCGTTCGGAATCACCCTGGAGGAACTCATTGACGACATCGGCGGCGGAACAGCCAGCGGACGTGCGGTCCGCGCGGCGCAAGTGGGTGGGCCGCTCGGCGCCTATTTTCCCCGCGCGCTCTTCGACACGCCGCTCGACTACGAAGCTTTCACGGCCCGGGACGGTCTGGTCGGGCATGGCGGCGTCGTGGTCTTCAACGACGATGTGGACATGCTTCAGCAAGCCCGGTTCGCGCTTGAGTTCTGTGCTGTCGAGAGTTGCGGCAAATGCACACCCTGCAGAATCGGTTCCGTGCGCGGGGTGGAGACGATTGATCGCTTGGCGGCCGCGATCGACCCCGGGCACAATCTCGCCGTTCTCAACGATTTGTGCGAAACTATGAAGGCAGGCTCGCTCTGCGCATTGGGGGGCATGGCGCCCTTTCCGGTCCTCAGCGCGCTCAGGCACTTTGCTGAAGATTTCGACCCCGCGCGGCGCAAGGCAATGATGGTCTAGGAACCGCCGATGACGACCGGGAACGACATGGACTTCGGCACGCCCCTCGCCACGGGCGGCAACCTCGTGAACCTGGTTATTGATGGGCGTCCGGTTCAGGCGCCCGCGGGAACATCGGTGATGCGCGCCGCGCGCGACATAGGCACGCAGATCCCCAAACTCTGCGCCACGGACAATCTGCGGGCGTTCGGATCATGCCGCCTATGCCTGATTGAGATCGAGGGCCGCTCTGGCGCGCCAGCGTCCTGCACCACTCCCGTCGCAGAGGGGATGGTGGTCAGGACCCAGACTCCAATGCTGGAGAAACTCCGCCGAAATGTGATGGAGCTCTACATCTCCGACCATCCGTTGGACTGCCTGACCTGTGCTGCCAATGGCGACTGCGAACTCCAGGACATGGCTGGGGCCGTGGGGCTCAGGGAGGTTCGCTATGGGCAGGCGGGCGCGGGTCACCTCGATCTGCCCTGTGACGAATCCAACCCCTATTTCACCTTCGACCCATCAAAATGCATTGTCTGTTCACGCTGCGTTCGGGCCTGCGATGAGGTCCAGGGCACACTGGCGCTGACGGTGGAGGGGCGTGGATTCTCCAGTCAAATTGCGGCCAGCCAGTCGGAGCCGTTCTTCGAGTCGGAATGCGTGTCCTGCGGTGCTTGCGTACAGGCCTGCCCCACGGCGGCGTTGACCGAGAAAACCGTCATAACCCATGGTCAGCCAGAACGCTCTGTGATCACGACATGCGCCTATTGCGGGGTCGGCTGCACGTTCCGGGCCGAGTTGCGCGGCGAGGATGTCGTGCGCATGGTTCCAGAAAAGTCCGGCAGCGCCAATCACGGACACTCCTGCGTCAAGGGCCGTTTCGCCTGGGGATACGCAACACATCGCGATCGCGTCCTCAGTCCCATGATCCGGCAGTCGATCGACCTGCCATGGCGTGAGGTGAGCTGGGAGGTGGCGATTGCCCACGCGGCCCGCGAAATCAAACGCATCCAGGCGAACTATGGAGTTGGAAGCGTGGGCGGGATCACATCCTCCCGCTGCACCAACGAGGAAACCTACCTGGTTCAGAAGCTGGTGCGGGCCGCCTTCGGCAACAACAACGTCGATACCTGCGCGCGGGTCTGCCACTCGCCAACCGGCTACGGCCTCAAGACGACTCTTGGGACTTCGGCGGGCACCCAGGATTTCGATTCCGTGCGCCAATGCGACGTCATGGTGGTCATGGGGGCCAATCCGACAGACGGCCATCCGGTGTTCGCCTCCCGGATGAAGCAGCGGATTCGTGAGGGCGCGAAGCTGATCATCATTGACCCCAGGCGCATCGATCTTGTTCGGACGCCCCACATCGAGGCCGCGCACCATCTTGCGCTTAGGCCGGGGACGAATGTGGCGGCGCTGACCGCCATGGCGCACGTCATCGTCACCGAAAACCTCGTAGACGTGCCGTTCGTTCAAGCGCGCTGCGAGTTGGACGCGTTCGAGTACTGGTCGGATTTCGTGTCGCGGCCGGAAAACTCTCCAGAATCGACCCAGGCCGCCACGGGTGTCGATGCCCAGAGTCTGCGTGCCGCGGCGAGGCTCTACGCCACCGGTGGGCCGGCGGCGTTCTACTACGGCCTGGGTGTCACGGAGCATAGCCAGGGTAGCACGACGGTGATGGCGATCGCCAACCTGGCTATGGCGACCGGGAATCTCGGCAAGCCGGGTTGCGGCGTCAACCCTCTGCGTGGCCAGAACAACGTGCAGGGCGCATGCGACATGGGCTCATTTCCCCATGAGCTCACAGGCTACCGCCACATTTCCGACGACGCGGCTCGAGCGACATTCGAGGCGCTTTGGGGTGTGAGCATCGAGCCGGAGCCTGGGCTGCGAATTCCCAACATGCTCGATGCCGCCGCTGATGGCGCATTTAAGGGCATCTATATCCAGGGTGAGGACATATTGCAGTCCGACCCGAACACCCAGCACGTCGCGGCGGGGCTGGCGGCGATGGAGTGTGTCATCGTCCACGATCTGTTTCTGAACGAGACCGCGAACTACGCCCACGTCTTCCTGCCAGGCTCCACGTTCCTGGAGAAGGACGGGACATTCACAAACGCCGAGCGCCGGATTCAGCGGGTTCGGAAAGTCATGACTCCGCGCAATGGCTATGCCGACTGGGAGATCACACAGCTGCTCTCGAATGCGCTCGGTTACCCGATGAACTATGCGCACCCATCCGAGATAATGCAGGAAATTTCGCAGCTTACACCA
This sequence comes from Caulobacterales bacterium, assembly GCA_964202685.1. Classification (GTDB taxonomy): domain Bacteria; phylum Pseudomonadota; class Alphaproteobacteria; order Caulobacterales; family Caulobacteraceae; genus Phenylobacterium. The sequence goes on along the minus strand of CAXNKO010000089.1, from coordinate 2,482 downwards.
ACGTTCGCAGGCGTGAGCTACGATCGCCTCGACGAACTCGGCTCGGTGCAGTGGCCTTGCAACACCGCTGCGCCCGAAGGTACGCCGGTGATGCATGTGGACGGTTTTGTCCGGGGCAAGGGAAGGTTTGTCGTCACCGAGTATGTCCCCACCGACGAAAAGACCGGGCCGCGTTATCCGCTGTTGCTCACCACCGGACGCGTTCTTAGCCAGTACAATGTCGGGGCCCAGACGCGGCGCACCGAGAACGTCGCCTGGCACCAGGAAGACGTCCTCGAGATACACCCTAACGACGCGGAAGATCGCGGAATCCGAGACGGTGACTGGGTGAAACTCAGCAGCCGCGTGGGGTCCACGGCCCTGAAGGCGAACGTCACCGATCGGGTCGCGCCGGGGGTTGTCTACACAACCTTCCATCATCCTGGGACCCAGACCAACGTCGTCACGACCGAGTATTCTGACTGGGCCACCAACTGTCCGGAGTACAAGGTCACGGCGGTTCAGGTCGCGCCATCCAACGGATTGAGCGACTGGCAGACGGAATACGCATCCAAGACCCGGCGCAGCCGCCGTATTGCGCCGGCGGAGCCGCCGGTCTGATGGACCGGAAGCTGATCCAGATGGCCAACCAGATTGGGCGCTTCTTCGAAAGCCAACCCGGCGAGGCGCCCGCTATTCAAACGGCCCATCACCTCCGAAATTTCTGGGACCCTAAGATGCGAGCGGCGCTTTGCCGGCTCTTGGCGGCCGGTGAAGTAGGCTTGTCGCCGACAGCGGCGGCGGCGGCCGCGCTTCTCGCACCGATGGCGGACCCTGAAGCGAAGATCGAGGATATTGTCTAGATTGGCCCCCCCGGAGCACCCCTCAACGCGATCAGCAACGGTGTTGCGGTGGCGGAAAGACGGGGTGGAGCGCGCCACAAGGACTGTGCCGGAGGAGGCCCCGGTGGCGCTCGTCCACGATGCCGTCACAACCGCGGTGATGATGGCGACCCCCGACGACCTTGAAGATTTCGCAATCGGGTTCAGCCTGACCGAGGGCGTGATCGCCGACCCAGCCGAAATTCGCGGCCTTGAGGTTCACGATGTTCCGGATGGCATTGAGGTTCGGATCTGGCTGACGCCAGAACGGTCGTCCGCCCACGCGGCGCGGCGTCGAAACCTCGCCGGACCCACCGGATGCGGCCTCTGTGGTGTTGAGTCCCTCGCGGCGACGGTGCGATCGCTTCCACAGGCGCCTTCTGCCGGACGGCTGTCACCGCGGGAGATTCTAACGGCCGTCGCCCAGTTGGCGAGTCAGCAGCGCTTGGGCGCGGCGACCCGCGCGGTTCATGCTGCGGGTCTGTGGTCTCGGCGCGTGCAGGATTGCCTGGTTCGCGAAGACGTCGGCCGCCACAATGCATTGGACAAATTGGCCGGCGCCGTGGCGCGTGCGGGCGCGGACCCGGCGCAAGGGGCTGTTATCCTGACAAGCCGCGTATCAGTCGAAATGGTTCAAAAGACCGCCATGTTGGGTGCGCCGGTGATCGTCGCGGTTTCCGCGCCGACGGCCCTGGCCATTCAAACGGCCGAGGCGTGCGGCATTACCCTGATCGCGGTCGCTCGCGACGACGGGTTTGAAGTGTTCACCCACCCACATCGTCTCACGACATAGGACGACACGTCACCGCCAGAACGCCCACCAAGGCCGCTGCCGCTCGGACCGGGCCTTTGCCTGCGCGGCCTCCAGCTGATGCTCGGCGGCATGGACCCCCACGGCCAGATCCCGCGCCGCGTCGCACGCGACCAGTTGCGCACCCCGGGTGGCGTAGCCGATCTCGAGATCAGCCTCGCTTGGCGTGTCCGGGAGGAGGTAGATCGCGCAGGGCCGGGTGGCTGCCGGCGGCATTTCGACCTGCGGGGACGCAGCCCGATTGAGCGGGAGAGGTGCGGCGGGGTTTGCTGGTCGGGCATGGGGCCAGATCCCTGGCGTCCGCGCGGCGAGGCCCGGATTCGCGCCGACGCCGCCCTGCGCCTGCAGCGCCTGGAAGCTTGGCGCGCCTCGGCCGATGGCCGGCTGCTCGCCTCCATGAGCGATTGCCAGCGCGCCGCCCAGGCCGCCTATCTGGCGGCGGAATCCGCCCGCACGGCGATCGCCCGCGGCCTGAGGCACAACGCCGCGCGCTGCCACGTCGAGGTGGCGGCCATCGCGGCCCAAGGCCGCGCCCTGCTCGCCGCCGCCCGCTCGGCCCGGCGCGCCCTGGCGGCCGCCTCCCAGGAACCTGGACCTAGCCGTAGCCCTGATCCACCGCAACGCCGCCAAGCCGCCGCAACAGCAGTTCGGCCATCCGCGCCTGACCTTCCCGGTCGATGATCAGATCCTGGCGCACCTCCAGTTCCAGATAGTCGATCCCCCGGGCGATGGCGTGAACCGGAACCGTGTGGTCGATGCCGTCCATCGCATAGGGCTCATTGTCCCCCACCGTGAGGCCGGGTTCGCGCCG
>CAXNKO010000088.1:0-6908 GCA_964202685.1 Caulobacterales bacterium | reverse complement strand
TGGAGCAGGACGCGGCCACCGGCGCCGAGCTGCTGGCCAAGGCCGGCACGCTGAACGAACGGACCATGGAGATCTGCCGCCGCTGGGGGATCGCCGCCGAGGTGGAGACCTGCGGGTTTCCCGACGATTTCAACCAGGACACCGTCTATTGCACGGCGCTGGACGGCTTCTTCATCGGCAATGACCCCCGCCCGGCGGCCCGCGACCGCGCCCCGCCCGAGGGGGCGGTGGAGATGCTGCGCAAGTGTCCGCAGTTCCAGTTCGACCCGATCCTGGCGCGGGCGGCCCTGGCCACCGGCAACGTCGACATCCGCTACGGCCACCGCTTCGAGGGCCTGCGCCAGGACCCCGAGGGCGTCAGCGCGGACCTCACCGAGATCGCCACCGGCGCCGCCGCCACCCTGCGCGGGCCATATATGGTCGCCTGCGAAGGGGCCGGCAGCCGCATCCGCACGGCGCTCGGCCTGGCCTTCGAGGGCCGCATGCTGAGCTATTCGGTCAGCGCCATGATCCGCGCCCCCGGGATCGGCGCCAGCCCCATGGGGCTGGCCAACCGCTACATGTTCATCGACCGGACCGGGACCTGGTCCAACCTCACCTCGGTGGATGGCCGCGATCTGTGGCGCTTCACCCTGGTGGGCAATGAGGACCGGCTGGACCCGGCCCGGCACGATATCGGCGAGGACATTCGTCGCGCCCTGGGCGCGGCGATTGGGTTCGATGTGCTGCGGGTGCTGCCCTGGCGGCGCAGCGAGTTTCTCATCGAGCGCTACCGGGAGGGCCGGGTGCTGTTCGCCGGCGACGCGGCCCACACCACCTCGCCCACCGGCGGCCACGGGCTGAACACCGGCATCGGCGACGCGGTCTCCCTGGGCTGGATGCTGCACGCGGTGCTGAGCGGCCAGGGGGGGCGGGGCCTGCTGGACGCCTATGGGGCCGAGCGGCGGCCGGTGGCGGCCCGCAACGGCGCGATCTCCAGCGTCAACTTCTCCTCCTGGGTCGGCGCGACGGATTTCCGCCGCACCCTGGACCCCGGGCCGGAGGGCGACGCCGCCCGCCGGGCGGTGGGGGCGGCGCTGAACCAGTCCCTGGCCCAGGAGTGGCTGTCCACCGGCGTGGCCCTGGGCTACCATTATGGCGCTTCGCCCATCGTCGAGCCGGACGGCGCGCCGGAGCCGGCGGACGAGGTGACCCGCTACACCCAGACCGCGCGTCCGGGCCACCGCGCGCCCCACGCCTGGCTGGCGGACGGGACCTCGACCCACGACCTGTTCGGCCAGGGCTTCGTGTTGCTGCGGTTCGATGCGGATGTCCCGGTGACGGCGCTGGACGCGGCCGCCGGGGCCCGGGGCGTGGCGCTCCGGGTGGTCGATATCGCGACGCCGGCCATCGCCGCCCTCTACGAACGCAAGCTGGCGCTGGTGCGCCCCGACGGCCATGTGGCCTGGCGCGGCGACGCCTGTCCGGCCGACAGCGACCGGCTAATCGCCAGGGTGGCGGGGTTTCTCGCCGACGATCGGGAGGCCGCATGACCCACGACCGCCGCCATGTCGCCCTGCCGATCCGGGTCGGGGCGGCGTTCGAGAGCCAGTCGGGCCTGCAACTGAACGACCCGCGCATCTATGGAGTGGCGGTGCTGCCCCCCGACGCCCGGACCGCGGTGATGCTGATGCACCCGGCCAGCACGCTGATGAACCACTATCTCATCGACCCCCTGGCCGACCGGGGGATCGCGGTGCTGGCGCTCAACTCCCGCTACTGCGGCGGCGACAGCGCCCTGATCATGGAGAACGTGATCCAGGACGTGGGCGCCGGGGTGAGGTTCCTGCGCGAACAGGGCATGGCGACCGTCGGCCTGATCGGCAATTCCGGCGGCGCGGCGCTGATGGCCTTCTACCAGGCCCAGGCCGAGCGCCTGACCATCACCGAGACCCCGGCCGGCGATCCGGTGGACATCCGCCCCGACGACCTGCCGCCGGCCGACGGGATCGCGCTGCTGGCCGGCCACCCCGGGCGGGGACGGCTGATGCTGGGCTATCTGGACGCCGCGGTGACCGACGAGGCCGACCCGCTGGCCAGCGATCCCAGCCTGGACATCTTCAATCCCGCCAACGGCCCGCCGTTCAGCGCCGAGTTCGTGGCCCGGGTGCGCGCCGCCCAGCGCCGCCGCAGCGACGCCATCACCGCCTGCGCCCGCCAGCGGCTGGCGCTGATCCGCGGGCTGGGCCGCCACGACGAGGCCTTCGTGGTCCACCGCACCTATGCCGACCCGCGCTTCCTCGACCTCGCCCTTGACCCCAGCGACCGCAAGGCCGGCGGCAACCGGGGGGGCTCGGCGCGGGAGGCCAATCTGTCGGCCAACAACCTCTGCCGTTTCACCACCCTGACCTCGTGGCTGAGCCAGTGGTCGCTGGAGTCCAACGCCGATGGGCCCGCCAGCCTGGCCGCCACCTCGGTCCCGGTGCTGCAGCTGGAGTACACCGCCGACGGCGGCGTCTATCCCAGCGACGTGGCCCTGTGGACCGCCGCCAGCGGCGGGCGGATCGAGAACCACAGGCTGGTGGGCGCCGCCCATTACATGCAGGGTCAGCCGGAGCTGTTGGCGCGGGCGGTCGATCTGACCGTGGACTGGCTCATGAGACTCTGATCCAGAGTCCGGCAAACGGGGGAACCAGCATGGCGGACCAGATCGCGGCGACGGCGGAGCCGGAGGCCCGCGCCTCGGTGAAGGCCTGGGCGCTGACGGCGGTGCTGCTGCTGTTCTGCATCTTCGCGGTGATCGACCGCACCGTCATCGCCATGCTGGTGGATCCGATCCGCGCCGACCTGGGGATCAGCGACACCCAGGTGGCCCTGCTGATGGGGATCGCCTATGCGGCCGCCTACGCCATCGGCGGCCTGCCCATGGGTTATCTGGTCGACAAGCTGCCGCGGCGGTGGATCCTCTATGTCGCGGTCACCATGTGGGGCCTGGCGGAGGCCGCCTGCGGCCTGGCGACCGGGTTCGTAACCCTGTTCATCGCCCGCGCCGCCGTTGGCTTTTTTGAATCCCCCCTGCACCCGGCCGCCCACTCGATCATCGCGGATTCGTTTCCCCGCCGGCGGCTGGCGACGGCCATGTCGCTGTATTCCACCGGCAGCCTGCTGGGCACCGGACTGGCGCTGATCATCGGCGGCTACGTGGTGCAGGCTCTATCCCAGTACGAGACCATCTCGCTGCCGCTGTTCGGCGCGGTGAAGCCCTGGCAGATGGCCTTCATCGTCACCGGCCTGCCCGGCCTGGGCATCGCGCTGCTGATCCTGCTGTTCAAGGAGCCGCCGCGCGGCCTGCACGGCGGCCATGGCCCCCGCAGCGTGGCGGGCGGCCCCGAGGCCGGCAGCTGGGCGGATCTGTGGGCCTTCGTGAAGCTGCGCTGGCCGGTGCTCCTGACCCTGGCGGTGGTGTTCGGCGGCATGAACATCGTCAACGGCGGGCTGATCAAATGGCAGCCGTCCTACCTGGCGCGCAATTTCCACCTCAACCCGGCGGAGTACGGCCTGGCGCTGGGCCTGATCACCGCCTTTGCCGGCGTCACCGGCCTGATGATCTCCGGCTGGATCGTCGACCGGATGTACGCCGGGGGCCGCAAGGACGCCCACCTGCACTACTATATGTGGACGATCATCATCACCTCGCCGCTGGTGATCATCGCCCTGACCACGGAAAGCCTCACCGTCTATTTCTCGCTGATCTGGATCGCCAAGTTCGCCACGGTGAATTTCATGGGCCTGGCGGCGGCCCTGGTGCAGCTGATCGCCCCGCCCCGGCTGCGCGGCCGGCTGTCGGCGATCTTCTTCCTGATGATCATCGCGCTGCTGGGTTCCAGCCTGGGCCCGCTGATCCCGGCGATCATTTCCGACTATGTGCTGCATGACGAGGTCCGTCTGGGCCGGGCCCTGGCGATCACCCTGTGCATCTTCGGGCCGCTGGCGGTGGCGGCGATCCTGCTGGGCCGCAAGCCGATCCGCGCCGCCATCGACGAGGCGGAAAGCTGGTCGGTGGAGCCGTCCGCGCCGGGGGCTCGCGTTGACACCGCGCCTGAGGGAGCACAGCCTTAGGCGCCTACCATCCAGGATTCCGACATGCCTGAAGGCTCCCATGTCACCACCGCGCACCGCGAGACCTATCAGCGTGATGGGGTGGTCTGTCTGCGCGGCCTGATCCCCTCCGACTGGATCGCGCGGCTGCGCGACGCGGTAGAGACGGTGATGGCCACGCCCTCGGCGTTCAGCCGCGACCTGGCCAAGGAGGCCGGCGCCACCGGGACCTACTATGGCGAGTTGGGCGTCTGCCAGCGCGACCCGGTGCTGCGCCAGTTCGTGGCGCAGTCGCCCATCGCCCGGGCCGGCGCCGAGATCATGGGCGCGCGCCGGGTGCGCTATTTCAGCGATCAGGTGCTGGTGAAGGAGCCGGGCACAAGCGCGCTCACCCTCTGGCACCAGGACTTTCCCTATTTCCCCTGCGACGGCGACCAGATCGGCTCGGTGTGGCTGGGCCTCGATCCGGTGAGCGCCGACAATGGGGCGATGAGTTTCGTGGTCGGCTCCCACCGCATGCGCAAGCTCTACACCCCGCAGAAGTTCGGCGGCGGGGCGGCCTATGACACCGACGAATTCGACGGACCCGCGCCGGACATCTTCGCCAATCCCGGCCTCTACGAGACCGTCTGCTACGAGATGGAGCCGGGGGACGTGACCTTCCACCACGCCCGCACCCTGCACGGATCCCGGGGCAACAGCTCGCCCACGGTGCGCCGGCGTGGGATCACGGTGCGGATGGCCGGCGACGACATCGTCTGGCGCAACCGAAAATACCTGCCGCGCGGCTTCGAGCCCCTGGCCGACGGCGCCCCGCTCGACGGGCCGCGCTATCCGCTGCTCTGGGCGGGGAGCGACGCGACAGTTCCCTGAACGACGCGGGCGCGTTATGGCGTGAGGGAAGGTCGCCGGATCGGTCGCCGGCGCAGCCAGGGTGCGGTTGAGAACGATGTTTCTGCGAGATTTCATCCGGCGTTGCGCCGCGGTCCACGCCGACGACCTGGCGTTCATCGACGGCGCCGCGCGGCGCACCTGGCGGCAGATGGATCAGCGCTCCGACGCGATCGGATCGGCCATGCAGGCGCTGGGGCTCGGCAAGGGCCAGGTCAGCGCCATCCTCACCCACAACCGCATCGAGGCGGCGGAACACTGGTTCGCCTGTCTGAAGACCGGGATCGTGCGGGCCGGGATCAACTGGAGTTACTCCCAGCGCGAGATCCTGCACACCATCCGCGACTCCAACGCCCGGATCATTTTCATCGAGGCCAACTGCGCCGAACTGCTGGCCGAGGCCTTCGACGAGCTGGCCGCCGAGGGCCGCATCCTGGTGGGGTTCGGCGGCGCCCACCGCCTGCCGCTGGACCTGGAAAAGCTGATCGCCAGCCACGACGGCCGGCCGCAACTGCCGGAGCTGGCGCCCCATGAACTGGCGATGATCGGCTACACCTCCGGCACCACCGGCAACCCCAAGGGGGTGCTGCTGTCGCAGCACAACATCTTCATCGCCGCGTCGTTCAACAGCCACGCCAACCAGTATTCCCACGAGGACGTGCGGCTCTATGTGACCAACCCGGCCGGCATCAACATCTATTCCATGTGCATGAACATGGTCACCGGCATGGCCACGGTGCTGGCCGACTATTCCACCCAGGGCTTCATCGACGCGGTGCAGGAGCACAAGGTCACCACCGTCACCCTGGTGCCGACCATGCTGCGGCGGATCGTCGATGAGGTGCGGGCGGGCCATGCCGACCTCTCGTCCCTGCGGCAGATCTGCTATGGCACCATGCCGGCGACGCCGACCCTGATCCGCGAGGCCTACACCACGCTCGGCTGCACCTTCATGAACCGCTACGGGGTCTCGGAGTCCTCCGGCTCGGTGTCGGCCCTCGACGACGCCGGCCACCGTTTGGCGCTGTCCAGCGAGCCGGAGCTGTTGCTGTCGGTGGGCAAGGCCATGCCCCACGGCGAACTGGCGGTGCGCGACGACGAGGGCGGGCCGGTGGCGCCCGGCGAGCTGGGCACCGTGTGGATGCACGGCGACACCATCATGCAGGGCTATCTGAACTTGCCCAAGGAGACCGCCGAGGCCCTGCCCGGCGGCGGCTGGCTGCGCACCGGCGACTTCGGCCGCATGGACGAGCGCGGCTATGTGTTCCTGGGCGACCGGCGCAACCACATGATCGTGTCGGGGGGCTTCAACATCTATCCCATCGTGGTGGAAAACGCGCTGGCCGAACACAGCGCCGTGCGCGAGGCGGTGGTGGTGGGCATGCCCCACCCCGACTGGGGCGAGGCCATCGTGGCGGCGGTGTCGCTCTATCCGGGCTCCGATGTCACCGCCGAGCAGCTCATCGAGCACTGCCGGGGCAGGGTGGCCAAGTTCGAGGCGCCCAAGCAGGTGGTGATCTTCGCCGAGCTGCCCCGGGGCAACACTGACAAGCTCAACAAACGTGAAGTGCAAAAAATGCTGCAGGACGCGGCCGATATGACCGCGGCGTCCTGAGCCCCCATATGTTCAACCGGAGACCCTCCGATGACCGTCGTTGACCTCAATCTCGCCCGGAGCGCCCCTGACTACCGAGCCCTGGTGCTGGACGGCCGCATCCACGGCTCAGTCTATACCGACCCGCAGATCTTCGCCGACGAGATGGAGCGCATCTTCCATCGCGGCTGGGTGTTCCTGGCCCACGAGAGCGAGCTGCCCACGCCGGGCTACTTCGTCACCCGCAAGCTCGGCCTGCAGTCGGTGATCGTCAGCCGCGACCAGGCCGGGACCATCCATGTGCTCTACAACCGCTGCAGTCACCGCGGGGCGACGATCTGCCAGG
>CAXNKO010000087.1:0-6938 GCA_964202685.1 Caulobacterales bacterium | reverse complement strand
ATCCGCTTCGGGCCCAGGGGCCCGTCCCACAGGGCGCGGGCGAAGTCAGTCTTCACCAACCCCGGCGCGATGCAGTTGACGCGGATGTTGTGGGGACCCAGCTCGTGGGCCAGGTTGCGGGCCAGCTGGAAGTCGGCGGCCTTGGAGACATTGTAGACGCCGATCTCCACCGAGCCGCGCATGCCGCCGATGGAGGAGACGATGATCACCGCCCCGTCGCGGCGCTCGATCATCTCCGGGGCGACCATCCGCACCAGCCACAGGTTGGAGAGGATATTGTTGTCCATGGTCTTTCTGAACGCCTCGTCACTGACCCCCAGCATCGGCCCGTAATAGGGGTTGGAGGCGGCGTTGCAGACCAGGATGTCGATGCGCCCGAAGGCGGCGCGGGTCTCGGCGATCAAGCTCTCCAGATCGGTCTTCGACGAGATGCTGGCCGCCACCGCGATGGCCGCGCCGGGATGGCGGGCGTTGATGGCGGCGGCGACCTCCTGGCAGGGTCCCAGCTTGCGCGAGGAGATCACCACCTTGGCGCCGTGCTCGGCCATCCGCTCGGCGATGGCCCGGCCGATGCCGCGCGAGGACCCGGTGATCACGGCCACCTTGCCGGTCAGGTCGAAAAGTTCCATGGCGTCCTCCGGTTTGTCGCGCGCCGGCATGTGCGCCGCCGCCGCCGCCGCGGTCAAGCGCACCCCCTTGCGGCCCGCGCGCCGCCGACGCAGGTTGCGAACCGAATCGCTATGAGGAGATCCGCCTATGCCCACCGGCCGCCTGGACGAGGACGAAGAAGAGCAGGACAGCAAGCCCGACATGCCGATGACCGCCGGGCCGGTGCAGAACGCCCTGTTCAAGGGCCGCACGGTGCTGGTGTTCGGTGAGATCAACATGCGCCTGGCCGAACGGGTCACCGCCCAGCTGCTGGCCATGGCCGCCGAGAGCGACAAGGACATCCGGGTGTTCATCAACTCCCCGGGCGGTCATGTGGAGAGCGGCGACACCATCCATGACGTGATCCGCTTCTGCGGGCCGAAGGTGAAGGTGATCGGCACCGGCTGGGTGGCCAGCGCCGGCGCCCACATCTACCTGGGGGCCGCCAAGGAAAACCGGCTCTGCCTGCCCAACACCCGTTTCCTGCTGCATCAGCCGGCCGGCGGCGTGCGCGGCCAGGCCTCGGATATCCGCATCGAGGCCGACGAGATCATGAAGATGCGCGAACGGGTCAACCAGATGATCGCCAAGGAAACCGGCCAAGCCTACGAAAAGGTGGTCAAGGACACCCAGCGGAACTTCTGGATGAGCGCCGAGGAGGCCAAGACCTATGGCGTCGTCTCGCGGATCATCGCCCGCGCCGACGAGGCCTGAGCGGCCGGGGTGGTGAGCGACCCCACCGACCGGTTCGGCCAGGGCTTCACGCGCGACATCTGGTACTTCGCCGCCCTGTCCAGCGACCTGAAGCCCGGTCGGCTGGCCCGCTACGAGCTGCTGGGCGAACCGGTGATGCTGGGCCGCACGCCCGGCGGCGCGCTCACCGCGCTACGCGACATCTGCCCGCACCGGGCGGCCCCCCTGTCGGCGGGGCGGTTCGCCCGCGAGGCCGACGGGCGCGAAAGCGTCGAATGCGCCTATCACGGCTGGCGTTTCGGCCTGGACGGCGGCTGCGCGGCGATCCCGTCGCTGGCGGCGGGCCAGGCGGTTGAGACCGACCGCATCCGGGTGCGGTCCTATCCGGTGGCGGAGAGCCAGGGGCTGGTGTTCGTCTGGATCGCCTCCGACCGCGACAGCCAGCCCGACCAGCCGCCGCCCCTGTTCGAGGGCGTGGCGGGCGGAGGGCCGAAACTGGTCGATCGCCTGGTGTTCGACGCCCACATCGACCATGCGGCGGTGGGGCTGATGGACCCCGCCCACGGGCCGTTTGTCCATCAGCAGTGGTGGTGGCGCGCCAAATCCAGCCAGCACGAAAAGGCCAAGCGCTTCGAGCCGCGGGAGGCGGGGTTCGCCATGGTGCGCCATCCGCCGTCGAAGAACAGCCGCGCCTACGCGATCCTCGGCGGCAAGCCGCTGACCGAGATCAGCTTCCGGCTGCCGGGGCTGCGCTGGGAGCATGTGACGGTGGGGCGCCGCCAGGTGCTGTCGCTGACCTGCCTGACGCCGGTGGACGCGGCGCGGACCCGCATCACCCAGATCGTCTGGTCCGACCACCCGGCGTTCCGGCTGCTGAAACCGTTCATCGCCGCCGGCGCGCGGGCCTTCCTGCGCCAGGACGCGGCCATGGTGGACCTGCAGAACCAGGGCCTGCGCTACGATCCGCCGCTGTTGTGGATCGACGACGCCGACCGTCAGGCCAAGTGGTACCAGCAGCTGAAGCGCGAGTGGGCCGCCAGCCGCCGCGAGGCGCGGGCCTTCGTCAATCCGGTCGAGGCGGCGACCCTGCGCTGGCGCAGCTGAACAGCAGTTGCGCGGCCCGCGCTTCCGCGACTAGGTTTAGCCCATGGCCAGCTTCATCTCCGACGGCGTCACCATCGCCTATGACGACATCCAGCCGATCGGTTGGAAGAGCGCGATTATTCTCATCCACGGCTTCGCCTCCAACCGCAACGAGGGCTGGAAGCGCACCGGCTGGTATCAGGCCATGGAGCGACGGCGGATCCGCTGTGTCGCCCTGGACCAGCGCGGCCATGGCGAGAGCGAGAAGCTCTATGACTCGGCCGCCTATGGGCGCGAGCAGATGGCCGGCGACGTGCTGGCGCTGATGGACCACCTGGACCTGGGCTACGCCGATTTGTTCGGCTTCTCCATGGGCACGCGCACGGCCCTGCAGGCGGCCATCGACGCCCCCGACCGGATTGGCAACCTGATCCTGGGCGGGGTGGGTGGCAAGATGCTGGAGGGCCGCCAGGCCGCGTCGTCGGGCATGACCATGGCCGAGGCGATGCTGGCCCCCGACGCGGAATCGATCAGCGAGCCGATGATGCAGAGCTTCCGTTATTTCGCCGACGAACAGGGCGAGGACCTGAAGGCCCTGGCGGCCTGCAGCCAATCCTCGAACAGCCCCCTGGACCGCGACGCCATGGGCCGGCTGCCGATGCCGGTGCTGGTGATCGCCGGCGCCCACGACGAGCTGGCCGGGGCGACGGACGAACTGGCCTACGCCTTCGCCAACGGCCGCGGGGTGACCATTCCCGGCTGCGACCACTTCTCGGTCATCGCCCAAGGCCTGATGAAGGCCTCGGTGTTCGATTTCCTCGACGGGACGATGGAGTTCGAGGCTGGCTGACGCGGATCAGGGAAATCGGTCAGCTCGAACCGGCGGATGGCGCCGGCCGCGTCATCGGCCTAGAATGGGGCATGGACCGCCTGTTCCAGTTGCTGATTCCCGCCAGCCTGGCCGCCGTCGCCGCGGTGCTGGGGTTGGGGATTTACGCCCTGTTCCGGGGCGGCGACTTTGGCCGTTCCTACTCCAACAAGCTGATGCGATTGCGGGTGGTGGCCCAGGCGGTGGCCGTCACCGTGCTGATGGCCGCCCTCTGGTGGCGCCAGCAAGGCTGACCATGGTCGTCCTCAACCGCATCTACACCCGCACCGGCGACAAGGGGACCACCCGGCTGGCCACCGGCGAGCCGGTGAGCAAGGCCTCGCCCAGGGTGGAGGCCTATGGCGCCATCGACGAGGCCAACGCCTGCATCGGCCTGGCTCGCGTCCATACCGCCGACGACGCCGTGCTCGATCCGATGCTGGCCCGCATCCAGAACGAACTGTTCGACCTGGGCGCCGATCTGGCGACGCCGTCCCAGGCCGGTGAGACCGCCGCCTCGGCGCTGCGGATCCTGGATTCCCAGGTGACGCGGCTGGAGACCGAGATCGACCAGCTCAACGCGGGCCTGCCGCCCCTGGCCTCCTTCATCCTGCCCGGCGGCACGCCAGCCGCCGCCGCACTTCACCTGGCCCGCACGGTCTGCCGGCGGGGCGAACGCATCCTGGTGGCGGCGGTGGAGGGCGGCGAGTCCATCGGCGGACCGGCCATGCGCTACGTCAACCGGCTGTCGGATTTCCTGTTCGTCGCCGCCCGCCACGCCAACGACCGCGGCGCGGCGGAAGTGTTCTGGCAGTCCGGCGCGACCCGCTAGTGCTCCGACACATTCACTTCGTTCATGCGGCGGATCACTAGACTTTTGTTTATGCATCAGTTTTCCAAGCCTCGGCTGTCGCCTTCGTTTGGATCGATGCACTAGGGCTTAGGCGCCGCGGGCCGCCCGATCGCCTTTTTCGCCTCGGCCTCGGCGGCCTTGTCCTCGAGGGTGCGGCCGGTGATGTCGGAGATCAACACCGGCTTGGCGCAGACCCGGCCGGCCGGGTCCCACCAACCGCGCTGCTCGAACTCGCAGGCGCGCAGCGGCCGCACCCAGCCGAAGTGATAGATCACGATTCCGGCGCTCACCGCGGCGAAGGCGGCGAGGAAAATCAGCTTGATCCGGTAGATGGTGCGGTTCATGGGGCGGCTTCTACTCCAGGGTTCCGGCCTTCGCCAGACCGCGCCGACGCAGAAATGCGCGTGCGCGCCCTTGCAATGCGCGCGGGAACCGTTATTGCCCGCACGTTTCAAAATCCCATTCCGCTCAGAGGCGCAAGCGACCCATGAAAGTGTTGGTCCCGGTCAAACGGGTGATCGATTACAACGTGAAGGCCCGGGTGAAGTCCGATCAGTCGGGCGTCGACCTCGCCAACGTCAAGATGTCGATGAACCCCTTCTGCGAAATCGCCATCGAAGAGGCGGTGCGCATGAGGGAAAAGGACGCGGCGACGGAGGTGGTCGCGGTCTCCATCGGCCCGATCCAGGCCCAGGAGACCCTGCGCACGGCCCTGGCCATGGGCGCCGACCGGGCGATCCTGCTGCAGAGCGACCAGGATCTCGAGCCCCTGGCGGTGGCCAAGGCGCTGGCCGCGGTGATCGCCGAGGAAAAGCCCGACCTGGTGATGATGGGCAAACAGGCCATCGACGGCGACAACAACGCCACCGGCCAGATGCTGGCCACCATCCTGGGCTGGCCCCAGGCGACCTTCGCCTCCAGCATCGAGCTGGGCGCCGGCAAGGCCACGGTCGCCCGCGAGGTGGACGGCGGCCTGCAGACCCTGGAGATCGACCTGCCGGCGGCGATCACCGCCGACCTGCGCCTCAACGAGCCGCGCTACGCCAGCCTGCCCAACATCATGAAGGCCAAGAAGAAGCCCCTGGATGTGAAGGATGTGGCGTCCCTGGGCGTCGATATCGCGCCGCGCCTGAAGGTGCTCAAGGTCACCGAGCCGCCGAAGCGCGCCGGCGGCGTCAAGGTGGAGAATGCGGCGGAACTGGTCATGAAGCTCAAGACTGAAGCGGGGATTTTCTGATGGCCGTTCTCGTCATCGCCGACCACGACAACGCGTCGGTCCGCGACGCCACCCACAAGACCGTCACCGCCGCCCTGCAGCTGTCGCCGGATGTCGACGTGCTGGTGGCGGGCCAGGCCGCCAAGGCCGCCGCCGATCACGCGGCCCGGATCTCCGGCGTCCGCAAGGTGCTGCTGGCCGAGAGCGACGCCCTGGGCCAGGGCGTCGCCGAGGCCGTCGAGGCGGCGGTGGTGCCGCTGATGGGCGGCTATGACGCCGTGCTGACGCCGGCCACCTCCCAGGGCAAGAACTTCAGCCCCCGCATCGCCGCCAAGCTGGACGTGGCGCAGATTTCGGAAATCATCCAGGTGGTGGACGCCGCCACCTTCGTGCGGCCGATCTACGCCGGCAACGCCCTGGAGACCGTGCAGTCGGCCGACGCCAAGAAGGTGATCACCGTCCGCGCCACCGCCTTCAAGGCCGCCGAGGAAGGCGGTTCGGCTTCCGTCGAGAGCGTCAGCGCCGGCGCGGGCGCAGCCAACACCCGCTTCATCGACCAGAAGCTGGTGAAATCCGCCCGTCCGGAGCTGGCCGGGGCCAAGATCGTGGTCTCCGGCGGCCGCGCCATGGGCTCGGCCGAGGAGTTCCAGCGGGTGATCGAGCCGCTGGCCGACAAGCTGGGGGCCGCCGTCGGGGCCTCCCGCGCCGCGGTGGACGCCGGCTACGCCCCCAACGACTATCAGGTCGGCCAGACCGGCAAGGTGGTGGCGCCGGAACTCTATGTGGCCATCGGCATCTCCGGTGCGATCCAGCACCTCGCCGGGATGAAGGACTCCAAATACATCGTGGCGATCAACAAGGACGCCGACGCGCCGATCTTCCAGGTCGCCGACTACGGCCTGGTGGCGGACTACAAGGTCGCCGTGCCGGAACTGATGGACGCGCTCACCGCCGCCGGGAAGTAGCTTGCGGTCGCCGCGCGGCGAGAGCGCCCATGTTCAAGCTCTACGACATGGTCCGCCTTCGCCACGCTCGCGCCGACCTTGGGCTGCCAGCGGGCAGTTGCGGCGCCGTGGTCCTCGTTCATGACCGCCGTGCATATGAGATTGAATTCGTGGATGACGCGGGCCGGACCGTCGCGTTGGGCACGTTGCCGGCCGATGAATTGGAACCCGCCGACGCCCCGGCGTTGGCGACTTCCAGGCGGCTGCCCTAACCCAAGGCCGCCCCTTTTCGTTGCGCTGCGACACAGAGTTGCGGCGGAAATGTCGGCGTTACGGCAAGGTGATGTGGCTTTCGCATAACGGCGGCGGCGATTCCGCGCTGCGGCGCAGCATTCTGCTTGCGGTCGTGGCTTGTCCGGGTGTTAGAAAACCGCCACAAACAACGGCTCGCGCCTTGCGGCGGCGATTGAAGGGCGATTCTCCATGGGTCAGATCAAGTCGGTCGGCGTCATCGGCGCGGGCCAGATGGGCTCGGGCATCGCCCATGTGGTGGCGGTGGCGGGCTATGACGTGCTGCTGCACGACGTCAGCCCCGAGCGGATCGCGGCCGGCATCGCCGTCATCGAACGCGGC
>CAXNKO010000086.1:0-6944 GCA_964202685.1 Caulobacterales bacterium | reverse complement strand
CACTGAACCGATGGCGCCTGAAGAGCGCGAATGGATTGAGGCGCCCCCCGTCGGTAAGGAAATCTGGTGAAGCGCGGCGACATTTATATGGTGTCGCTCGATCCCACCCAGGGCCGCGAACAACAGGATCACAGACCGGTATTGATCGTGTCGCCTGCCGCCTTCAACGATGCGACCGGTCTCCCCGTCGTGCTGCCCATCACCAACGGCGGCAATTTCGCCAGGCGCATCGGTTTCGCCGTCGGGATTTCCGGCATCAAGACCACCGGCCTGGTCCGGTGCGATCAGCCCCGCGTGCTCGACATCGCCGAGCGCGGCGGTCGCAAGGTCGACACGCTCCCCGCCGACCTGATGGATGATGTGCTGGCCAAACTGTCCACGCTGTTTGAGTAACCACTCCTTCGGCGCGGCGCTTAAGGAAGCTGATGAGCGACAACCTCTACGACCTGCTGGCCGCCCGCTTTCCGGCCGACCCCGCCGCCGCCTGCTTCCTGCTGGCCGGGAGCGCCATCAGCTATGGCGAACTGGTCGAGACCACCGGCCGCCTGGCCGCCCTGCTGATCGCCCGGGGCGTGGCGCCCGGCGACCGGGTGGCGGTGCAGACCGACAAGAGCCCGCAGGCGGTGATGCTCTATCTGGCGACCCTCAAGGCTGGCGCGGTCTATCTGCCGCTCAACACCGCCTACACCGCCGCCGAGGTGGACTATTTCCTCAAGGACGCGGAGCCGCGCCTGTTCGTGCAGGACGCCGTGGCCCTGGCCGCGGAAGCCCGGGCCTTCGCCCCGCTCGCCACAACCGTCCCCCGCGCCGGCGCCGACCTGGCCTCGATCATCTACACGTCCGGCACCACCGGCCGCTCCAAGGGCGCGATGCTCAGCCACGCCAGCCTGGCCGCCAATGCGCTCGCGCTGCACGAGATCTGGGGCTTCTCGCGAACCGACGTGCTGCTGCACGCCCTGCCGATCTTCCATGTCCACGGCCTGTTCGTGGCCCTGCACTGCGCCTTCCTGTCCGGCGCGCCCATGGTCTGGCTGGCGAAATTCAGCGAGGCCGAGGTCATCGCCGGCCTGGCGCGGTCCACGGTGATGATGGGGGTGCCCACCTTCTACACCCGCCTCTTGGCTGCGCCGGCCTTTACCCGACAGGTCGCCGACCACATGCGTCTGTTCATCTGCGGCTCGGCGCCGCTGCTGGAGTCCACATTTGCCGCCTTCGAGGCCCGCACCGGCATGCGCATCCTCGAACGCTACGGCATGAGCGAGGCGGTGATCATCACCTCCAACCCCCTGGACGGCGCGCGCATCGCAGGCAGCGTCGGCTACCCCCTGCCGGGCGTCGCCCTGCGCATCGACGGCGGCGAGACTGGGGTGATCCAGATCAAGGGCCCCAGTGTGTTCGCCGCTTACTGGCGCATGCCGGAAAAGACCGCCGAGGAGTTCACCGCCGACGGCTGGTTCATCACCGGCGACGTCGGCCGCATCGATCCCGACGGGCGGCTATGGATTTCCGGCCGGGCCAAGGACCTGATCATTTCCGGGGGCTTCAACGTCTATCCGAAGGAAATCGAGCTGATCCTCGACGAGCTACCTGGCGTCGTCGAGAGCGCGGTCATCGGCGTCCCCCACCCCGACTTCGGCGAGGCGGTGGTGGCGGTGGTCGAGGGCGCGGGCGACGAGGCCGCCCTGATCGCCCAGGCTCGCGCGAGCCTCGCCGCCTTCAAGGCCCCCACGCGCATCCTGTTTGTCGGCGAACTGCCCCGCAACGCCATGGGCAAGGTGCAGAAGGCGCGGCTGCGCCAGCAACACGCCGGGTTGTTCGGGCTGACTAAGCCTCGGCTTCGGCCACCGCGCGGCTGAGCATCGGGGCGCCGACAATCAGGCAGATCGCCGTGATCACCAGGGCCACCCCATTCACCAGCGCCAGGGAGACGCCCAGCATGCCCACATCGCCGAAGCCATATTCGGCCACATAGCCCACCAGCGCCGGACCCAGCCCCAGGCCGGACAGGCTGACCACGGAGATGAACGCCCCCGACAGCCGGCCACGCAGGCCGGGTGGCGTATAGAACTGCAGCGCCGCCGAGCCGAACGTCAGCAGCGGACTCACGGCGACATAGAGGAAAAAGATCCCGGTCAGGCACAGGATCGGCGATCCGGTCAGGTAGCCAAGCTGGGCCGGCAGCGCCACCGCCACATGGCAGAGAAAGGCGTGGAAAGCCGCGTTCTTGAAGCCCCGGTCCGAGAACCAGCGCACCAGGCTCACCGCCGATATCTGCCCCACCAGCGGCCCCAGCAGCGCCAGCACAGCCAGGGTCGAACCGATCTTGGCCTGCGACCAGCCGAAGGTCCGGGCCAGATGCTGCGGGTTCCAGGACGAATGGGCATAGACCACCATCATGCAGACGCCGAAGGCGGCGAAGTGACAGATCAGCAGCGGCAGTTTGCGCCGCACGAATGGCCCCACCGGCACGCTGGCCAGCGCCGCATGCGCCGCCCGGCCGCCCGTCGCCCGGCGCGGCTCCGGCAGGGTGAAGGCCAGACAGGCGATCAGCAGGCCCGGCAGGCCCACGGCGATCAGCGCCAGCTGCCAGGGACGGAAGGCCGCTAGGAACGGCAGCCCGGAGTCGGCCGCGCTAAGGGCGGCATGGGAAACCAGCCCCCCCACCATCAGCGCCAGCGCGCCCCCCGCCGAACCGCCGAAGTTGTAGATCGCCATGGCCAGGGTGACCCGTTCGCGCGGGAACAGGTCGGTCATCAGCGAATAGGCGCAGGGCGCCATCGACGCCTCGCCCACCCCGACCAGGCTGCGGCTCAGGGCCAGCAGCACGAAGCCCGTGGCCAGCCCGCCAAACGCGCAAGCCAGGGACCAGAGGGTCATGCCGAGGAAAATCACCAGCGGCCGCGGCCAGCGGTCCGACAACCATCCGAACGGAACCCCGAACAGCACATAGGCGACGCCGAACGCCGGCCCCAGCAGCAGGCTGGCCTGGAAGTCGCCCAGGCCCAGGTCGGCCTTGATGTCGCCGATCAGGATCGAAATGATCGACCGATCGATCAGCGAAACCAGATAGAGCGTCACCAGGACCGCCAGGGCGTACCAGGCGGTGAACGCGGCGGTCCTGGTTGTGGGCAAACCGTCCTCCTCACCGAGTTCCGGGGCGGCGCTCAGCCCCCCGGAACGCCTGGGAACACCCCCGGGCCTTGGTCGTCAGCCGGTCAGAAGTCGTACTTCACCACGATACCCATGGTGCGGGGATCCCCGATCAGCGACGCCGTCATGCCCAGGCTCGAATAGGCGTCCGTGATGCTGGTGATGTATTTCTTCTTGAACAGGTTGCGCACGTACAGTTGCACGTCCACGGGCGTGCCCATGGCCCCCGACCATTGCAGCCTCGCGTCGACCACATGGCGCGATGCGATGACGGTGTTGGGGTCGGTGATCTTGGTGATCGGGTTGTAGTTGGTGATGTCGATCGCCACCGTGTTCGACTGATAGATGCCTGAGCCCTGAATGTAGAACTGCCCCATCTCCTCCGAACCGGCGAAATTGACCCGGGCCAGCCAGCTGAGGGAATGCTTCGGCGCGCCGGCGAACCTGGCGCCGGCGAAGCTCTCGATAGTCCGGGTGCCGGGATTGAAGGCCAGGAATTTCTTATACTGCGGGTCGGAGTAGGCGTAGCCGAGGTTCAGTTCCACCGCGCTGAAATCCACCCCCGCGGAGAGTTCAAAGCCCTTGATCGTCGCCTTGGCGGCGGTCTGGTAATAGACCACCGGCGACAC
Source organism: Caulobacterales bacterium (assembly GCA_964202685.1). Classification (GTDB taxonomy): domain Bacteria; phylum Pseudomonadota; class Alphaproteobacteria; order Caulobacterales; family Caulobacteraceae; genus Phenylobacterium. The sequence continues at coordinate 3,165 of CAXNKO010000086.1, read as the reverse complement.
TTGCCCAGGCGGAATGAAGTTCACCAGCTTCTGGATGTCCTTGTATTTCTGCAGGTAGGCCGCCGCCTCAAAGTGCAAGCGTGCGTCGCCATCGAGGTGCATGACGCTCTTGGCGCCCAGTTCAAAATCATTGACCACTTCGGGCTTGAACGGCGTCGCCTCGTCCTGGGTGTAGGCGGTGAACGTGAAGCCGCCGGCCCGATAGCCGCGGCGATGGGCCAGATAGATCAGCGTATCGTCGTTCGGCTTGTAGTCGGCGGTCAGCGTGTAGGTCAGCTTCGAGAACGACTTGGAGCCGTCGCGGAAACAGGCCGACAGCGGGAAGAAGGTGGCGACCCCGTTGGCGGCCACCGTGCGCAACCGGCAGCTTTCCACCGCCGCGCCCACCGCATTGGAGACGAACTTGTTCCTCCAGGTGATCTCACGCTTGTCCTTGGTCCAGCGCATGCCGCCGGTCAGCGAGAACCCCGTGTCCGGGATGTGGTAGGTCACCTGGCCATAGGCCGAATAGCTGGTGTTCTTGATCGGATCGGCGACGGTGAAGCCCACATTGGGGCCGAGGCTCGTCGCATCGCTGGCCAGCGGCTGGAACGCCCGGATCTGTGAATATTGCGACGAATAGTTATTTTCGTTGAAGTAAAACAGACCGGCGAAGTAATCCAGGTTGCCGTCCATCATGTCGCCGGACAGGCTCAGCTCATTCGACCACTGGGTTCCGTTATCGGTGGCGATCAGATTGTAGGAATTGTAGCGGTCGGAGGCCAGATTGAAGGTAATCGACGATTCTGTACGGCGGTAACCCAGGATGTTCTTCAGGGTGGCGCCACCGAGGTCGATGGTGGTGATATTCGCCGCGGTGGTGGTGGTGATCTCGGTGCCCATGGGCTTCACATAGGCCGTGGTGGTCCAGAACGGCGACGCCGCCAACTCGGCCGCCTGCGGCAGGGCGTTGCGCAGCGTGGCCAGGGGTCCGACCGGATTGACCGACTTCAGCCGGTAGGGAATGGCGTCATCGCGTTCATGGAAGCCGGTGACGAACAGGGTGTTCTCCACGCTCTCGCCAAGCTGGAACTTCAGCGCGGCGCGCCATGAATAGACGTTGGCGTCGCCCACGGCGTAACCCATTGTCGAATTGGCCAGATAGCCGTCGTGCCGGGTCGGCTTGCCGGACAGACGGAGGGCCACGGTCTCGCCCACCGGCAGATTGACCGCCAGTTCCGCGTCCGCCGTGCCGAAATTGCCGAATGTGCCCTGAACATAGCCCTCGCTTTCACCATAGATCGGAGCCTTGGGCGAAATCAGCAGCGCGCCGCCGGTGGTGTTGCGGCCGAACAGGGTTCCCTGCGGGCCCTTGAGCACCTGCACGGAATCGAGGTCGTACATGCCGGTGTTCAGCCCCTGGGTGCGCGCCTGGGCGACTTCGGCGAAATAGACCCCGACCGACGCATCATAGGTGCCGTTGTTGAGGCCCTGACGCTGGGAGCGGATCGTCGGCGTCAGGTTGCTGGCCCCGTAGACCGACGTCGTGGCGTTGAAGCCAGGCGCCACGCGCTGCAGGTCTTCAGCCTTATCAACGGACAGCCGGGTCAGATCGGCGCCGCGCACCACGGAAATGGCCACCGGCACATCCTGCAGGCGCTCATCGCGCCGCCGGGCGGTGACCACGACCTCATCGATTTCGCTGGCGGCCTGCGCCCTCGGCGCCCCGCCGTCCTGTGCGAACGCCTGTGTCGAAATCAATGCCGAGGCCGCCAGCAGCGACAGCTTCAGATGAGAAGCATGAAACATTTCCATATCCCCCGGCCGCGGTGCGCGGCGATTTTCTAAGCGTGACGAATCTGATTGTTCGTGGCGCCGTCAATAGACGAAGCAATTCAGCTCTACAACATCAGCCTGCCGCGCCGCCTCTGACCGGCGGCGAGATCGCGGTTGGCGACCGAGGCGGAATGCCTCTATGAAGTGACGCGACATCATTTCTTGCATCGCGCGGCATTCCTCACCTGTTTGGATGGGGCCGGATCGCCGCGCGGCCCGTCCACCTTGCGCCTGCCCCAGGTTCAGAGCCCAAAGGAGCCCCCTTGCGAGACGGCGAAGACGGTTCTTCGGAGGCGGGGGTGGCCATGGCGGCCCCGCGCGCCCGTGAGAGCTGGCTGCGCCGCTGGCGCTGGGTGGTGATGGCCGCCGGGCCGCTGGCCATCTTGGCGGTGGTGGCCTGGTTCGTGCTCCACGCCGGGCGGGTGGAGAGCACCGACAACGCCTATGTCCAGGCCGAAAAGGTCCCGGTCAGCGCCTCGATCGGCGGCCGGGTGATCGAGGTCACCGTTCGCGAAAACCAGCATGTGAAGCGCGGCGACGTGTTGTTCCGGCTCGACACCCACGACCTGGAGGCCGCCCACGCCGCGGCCCTGGCCCAGCTCGACGCCACCTACACCATGGTCCGCTCGTCCCGGGCGACCTATCGCCAGCAGATGGCGATGGTCGCCGCGGCCCAGGTCAGCACCGCCCACCTGGCCCGAGAGGCCGCCCGCCAGCGCGAGCTGATGAACGCTGGCGTCGCCTCGGCCCAGCAGCATGCAGAGGCCCGCAGCCTCGCCGATCAGGCCGCCCATCAGCTGGCGGTGGCCCGCGCCCAGGCGGCGGTGGCCCTGGCCAACATCGGCGGCGATCCGAACCTGCCCATGGAGGTGATGGCCCGGGTGCGAGAGGCCCGCGCCAACGCCGAACTGGCGCGCCTGCGCACCACCTACGCCGTGGTGGTCGCCCCCAAGGACGGCGTCGTCACCCGCGTGCAGCAGCTGCAGGCGGGCGGCTACATCAACCCCTCCCAGACCGTGTTCTGGCTGATCTCCGGGGTTCCCTGGGTGGAGGCCAACTTCAAGGAAGACCAGCTGGCCGAGATGCGGGTTGGCCAGCCGGCGACGATCAAGGTCGACGCCTATGGCGACGAGGCCTTCAAGGCCCATGTGGCCAGCTTCAGCCCCGGCGCCGGGTCGGCCTTCTCGGCCCTGCCGGCCCAGAACGCCACCGGCAACTGGGTCAAGGTGGTGCAGCGGTTGCCGGTGCAGATCGCCTTCGACGAGCCGCCGCCAGAAATGGCCGGCCGGATCGGTCTGAGCGCCGTGGTCAAGGTGCAGGTCCGCCCGGTCAAGGCGCGCTGAGCCCCAT
>CAXNKO010000085.1:0-6980 GCA_964202685.1 Caulobacterales bacterium | reverse complement strand
GGTGGACAAGCCGGGCGAGCCGATCCATCCGCAGCTGATCCAGGAAAACGCCGGCGACTCCGCCCACTTCCGCCACGCCCACGGGGCGCCGGAGGATCCGGAGATCCTGCGGTTCGACACCTCGAAAGGCGTCTGGGACTCGGCCATGGGCTTCAAGTCGCCGAAAACCATGCAGGTGGCGCTGACCCTCTACACCAAGAACCCCAGCGTCGGCCTGTCCTACGCCTGCTTCCATGGCGGTTCGACCAGCTACCGGCTGCTGCTGGCGGCGACGCCGGTGGATGCGGAGGTCACCCACCTGCGGGTCAGCTACTTCCTCCGCCGCGACCCGGCCTCCCCCGACGTGATGCCGAAGTCGGTGCGCGACTTCGCCCGCTCCACCGAGGAACTGTTCGAGGAGGACGCCCGCATCTGGCGCCATCAGGTGTTCGTCCAGCGCCCGGTGTTCGCCGCCCAGGATGTGGCCGCCTACACCGCCCTGCGCAAATTCAGCGAGCGCTTCTACGAAGCCCCCGCCGAGACCACCTCGCTCAGGGCGGCGGTGGAGGGGTAGGCGCGCTCGGCGCTTCCGCATTTGTTCTATATTTGTTCTGGACACAACCGCCTGCGGGTGCTATATTGGCTTCCGATGCAGCGGATCCAGCGGCTGTGGCGGGGGGTGTTGGCACCCTGCAATTTGCGTTTCCGCCGAAAGCGGTGTCTACAGTCTACACGGCCTTAACTATTGATTTATTGAATATTATTTCGCCCACGGGCGCAGAAATCGACGACCGTTTTCCGTCGGACTGTCTACACCCCTCAGCCGTTGCTCCCGCCTCAGTCGCCGGTGAACACCGGCTTGCGCTTCTCCTGGAAGGCGGTGACCGCCTCCTGGTGGTCGCGGGTGATGTTGGCCAGGCCCTCATAGGCCATGCCCACGTCCAGCAGCGACTGGGCCAGCTGGCGCAGCGGCACATTGATGGTCATCTTGGTGCCGCTCACCGACTGGGTGGCGCTGGAGGCCAGCTTCTGGGCCCATTTCTCGGCCTGGGCGTCGATTTCCTCGGTGGTGCCGGCATAGGCGATCAGGCCGATCTCGGCGGCCTCCTTGCCGGTGATGAACTCGCCCAGCAGCAGGTAGCGCTTGGCCCGGGCGTAGCCAATCAGCTGCGGCCAGATCAGCGCGCCGCCGTCGCCGGCCACCAGGCCCACGTTCACGTGCGGGTCGAGGATCTTGGCCTCGTTCCTGGCCAGCACGAGGTCGCACATCAGTGACAGGGTGGCCCCCAGGCCCACCGCGTCGCCGTTGATCTTGGAGATGGTGGGCTTCTGGCAGTCCAGGGCGTTGAACACCAGCCGGCGCGAATTGGCGATGCCGCGGTAATAGAGGCCCGGATCGTCGATCTTGCGCTGCATCTTGACGATATCGCCCCCGGCCGAGAACGCCGGGCCGTCGCCGGTCAGCACCACCACGTTCACCCGCGGGTCGAAGGTGGCGTCCTGGAACACGTCGCCCAGCTGGCGGTTGGTGTCGTCGTCGATGACGTTGCGCTTCTCCGGCTTGTTCAGGGTGACCCGCAGGATGCGGCCGTCCAGTTCGACGCGGATCTGGTCGTAGCGGGCGTAGTCGATGGTCATGCGGGGGCTCCCAGTTGGGTGAGGTCGGCGTAGCGGCGCAGGTGGAAGGCCTGGTCGCCGAACAGCCGGTCGATCATGGTCAGTCGGATGTGATGGTGGCTGATGTCGAGCTCTTCGGAGACCCCGATGCCGCCGTGCAGCTGCACCGCCTGATAGGCCACCTGGCGCGATGCGCGGCCGACCTGGAACTTGGCCGAGGATATGGCCGCCGGGTCGCGGTCGCCGTCCAGGCCGATGGCGGCCACGAGCGCCATGGAGCGGGCGGTCTCGGCGGCGATGAAGGCGTCAGCCATCCGGTGCTGCAGCACCTGGAACTTGGCCAGCGGCGCGCCGTACTGCTCGCGGGTGCGGATATGGGCCGCGGTGGCCGGGATTAGATGAGCCATGGCGCCCACGGCCTCGCCACAGGCCATCACCGTGGCGCGGTCGATGGCCGCCTCGATCAGGGGAACCGCGCCGTCGGGCGCGCCGACCACCGCCTCGGCGCCCAGGGACAGGTTGTCGATCTCAACCTCGGCGGCGCCCTGACCGTCGATCATCCGGAAGCCCCGGCGGCCGGTCTTGTCGGCGTCGGCGAGGAACAGGGTCACGCCGTCGCGGTCGCCATCGGCGCCGGCGGTGCGCGCGGCGATCAGTAGCTTCTGCGCCCGGTCGGCGCCCAGCACCACCGACATCCGGCCGTTCAGGACATAGCCGCCGCCGTCCCGCGTCGCGGCCATGGCGCCGTATCGCGGGCTGTGCAGCGGGGCGTTGCCGCAGGCGGCGAGCGCCACGTGCAGGCGGCCCTCGATCATGGCGGCGATCAGCTCGCCCGCCGCCGGGGCGTGGCGCAGCAGGTCGCCGCAGAGGATGATGCTGGTCAGATAGGGCAGGGCCATCAGCCGCCGGCCGAAGGCTTCCATGACCACGAAGGCGTCGAGGGCGGATTCGGCGTAGCCGCCATCGGCTTCGGCGAACGCCGCGCCGATCCAGCCCAGCTCGGCCATCTCGCGCCACAACGCATCGGCCCCTGCGGCGTCGTCCATCAGCGCCTTGCGGCGGCGCAGGTCGTAGCGGCTGGCGAGGAACCTCTCGACGCTGTCCTTCAGCTGGGTCTGCGGTTCGGAATAGGTGAAATCCATCGCTCAGACGCCCACGATCTGGCGGGCGATGATGTTGCGCTGGATCTCCGCCGAGCCGCCATAGATGGTCAGCTTGCGCCGGTCGAGAAACTGCTGGGCCATGTGCGCCCGTTCGGGCGACACGGCGGGGCGGCCGTCGGGCAGGGTGAAGGGGTGCACCAGCGCCTCCAACCCGCCCACCTGCATCAGCAGGTCGGTGAGCGCCTGCTGGATCTCGCTGCCGCGCACCTTCAGCACCGACACGATCGGCCCGGGCTCGCGGCCGGACAGTTCGTCGGCCAGCACCCGGTAGGCGGTGTAGCGCAGGGTCATCAGGTCGCTCTCCACCTCGGCCGCCCTGGCGCGCAGGGCGGGGTCGGCGCCGATGGGCCGGCCGTCATGGCCCGGCCGTTTGAGCTTCTCGCGCAACTGACCCATCAGCGCCAGGTTGGGGCCGATCCAGGCCCCCACCAGCCGCTCGTGGCCGAGCAGGAACCTGGAGATCGTCCAGGCGTCGCCCTCATTGCCGACCAGGTTGTCCACCGGCACGCGCACGTCCTCGATGCGCACCTCATTGACCGCGTGCATGCCGCCGAGCGTCAGGATCGGGCTGACCGTCACCCCCGGCTGCTGCATGTCGATCAGCAGGAAGGAAATGCCGGCCTGTTTCGGCCCCTCGGTGGAGGTCCGCACCAGGGCGAAGATGTGGTTGGCGTACTGGGCCCAGCTGGTCCACAGCTTGACCCCGTTGACCACATAATGGTCGCCGTCGCGGACCGCGCGCATCTGCAATGCGGCCAGGTCGGAGCCGGCCTGGGGCTCGGAGAACCCCTGGCACCACCAGTCGTCGCTGGTGAGGATGCGCGGCAGGTAGCGTTTCTTCTGCGCCTCGGTTCCGAACTCGATCAGCACCGGCCCCAACAGGTCGATGGAGGGGACATTGGCGCGCGGCGCCCAGGCGGCGGAATATTCCTCGTCGTAGATGAAGCGCTCCAGCGGCCCCCAGCCGGTGCCGCCCCATTCTTTCTTCCAACTCGTGCCCAGCCAGCCCCGGTCATTGAGGATCCGCTGCCAGTGCTGGTGCTCGGCCTTGGTGACGTGTTCGCCATTGCGCACCTTGGCCGCCAGGTCGGCGGGCAGCTTTGTGGCGAAGAACGTCCGGAATTCATCGCGCAGCCGTTCGGCCTCGGGTCCGATCGAGAGGTCCATGCAGCTCAGGCCCCGGTGAATCTGGGCGCGCGCTTTTCGCGGAACGCGGCGCGGCCTTCGAGAGAGTCAGTGGAATAGGTCAGGCGCGGCTGGACCTCAGCCTCGGCGATGAGCACCGCCTCCAGCGTATCGACGCCCTCGGCCCGCACCCGCTTCATGGCGGCGATGGCCAGGGGGGCCAGGGCGGCGATCTCCCGGGCGATCGCCAGGGCGCCGGCCAGGGCCTCGCCGGTGGGCGCAAGGCGCTCCACCAGCCCGATCTCCGCCGCCTCGGCCGCGGTCAAGATGCGGGCGGTGAACAGGATGTCCCGCGCCCGGCCCGCGCCGACGCGCTTTGACAGCGTCGACAGCAGACCCGCGTCGGCGATCAGCCCGACGCGCCCGAACGAGGCGCAGAACTTCGCGCCTTGGCCGGCGACCACCAGGTCGCAGGCGCTGGCCAGGGACAGGCCGGCGCCGAACGCAAAGCCCTCGACGGCGGCGATGCAGGGCTTGGGGCCGTTGACGAACAGACGCGCCACGTCCTGCATGATGGCCATGTTGGCTCGGGTCCGTTCCGCGTCCGGGGCGGCCGCGGTGGCGTCCACCGGCTGCAGCTGACCGCCGGAGCAGAAGTTGCCGCCGGCCCCGGTCAGGATGATCACCCGCACCGCTTCATCGGCCATGGCGTCGCGGACATGGCCGCGCAGCAAGGTGCGGATTTCCGTGGACAGGGCATTGCGGGACGCGGGCGCGTCGAGCGTCAGGACGCAAACGGCGCCCACCATCTCGCGCAACACGCCGTCGGCCATCTAAGTCTATCCCTAGGTTTTACGCCGCTGCTTCTAGCCCGGCGCATCGATCGGTGAAAGCGCCGGCGCGCCTCAGCATGGATGTGCTGGATCGCGCGGAAAGGTTTGCGTGGGGGTGGGTCCGATGCCAGGAAACCTTCCATGACCAGCGCACCGACGTCCGGGCTCGACGCCCTGTTCGCGCCCAAGTCGATCGCCGTGGTGGGCGCGTCCAGCGACCAGCGGCGGTTCGGCGGGCGGCCGATCCAGTACCTTATCGAGGCGGGCTTTCAGGGCCCGGTCTATCCGGTCAACCCCGGACGGGCGGAGATCCAGGGCCTGCCGGCCTTCGCGGACGTGGCCGCGATCCCGGGGCCGATCGACTGCGCGATCCTGGCGGTCTCGGCGGACGCGACGCTGGCGGCGCTGGCGGCCTGCGCGGAGAAGGGCGCACGGGCCGCTGTGCTGTTCGGGGCGGGGTTCTCGGAGACCGGTGCCGAGGGCCAGGCCCTTCAGGCGCGGGTGCTGGACCTGGCGCGGGAGACGGGCGTGCGCCTGCTGGGCCCCAACTGCATGGGGCTGTTCAACGCCCAGGCGCGGTTCTACGCCACCTTCGCCTCGGCACTGGAGGTGGGCGTGCCGGCCCCGGGGCGTATTGGCGTCGCCAGCCAGAGCGGCGGCTATGGCGGCTACCTGCTCAAGCACCTGATGATGCGGGGCCTGGGGCTCAGCCAGTGGATCACCACCGGCAACGAGGCCGATGTCGATGTGGGCGAGGCTCTGGCCTGGATGGCGGCGCAGCCGGATACCGACATCCTGTTGGGCTATATCGAAGGGGTGAGGTCCGGCGCGAATCTGATCGCCGCCCTGAAGCTGGCGCGCTCGCACGGCAAGCCGGTGGTGATGATGAAGGTCGGTCGAACCGAGGAGGGCCGCCGGGCGGCGGCCTCCCACACCGCCTCGCTCACCGGCGAGGATCAGGTCTATGACGCGGTGTTCGAGAAATATGGCGTGTTCCGGCCGCGCACAACCGAGGAGATGCTCGACGTTTGCGCGGCGCTGAGCCAGGGCAAGCCGCTGAAGGGCCCGCGGGTGGGGGTGATCAGCATTTCCGGCGGCGTCGGCGTGCAGATCGCCGACTATGTCAGCGACGCCGGCCTGACCATGGGCCGGCTGCCCCAGGCCGGACAGGACGCCTTGCGGGCGCTGGTCCCGGCCTGTTCGCCGAACAATCCCATCGACATGACCGGCCTGGTGACCACCAACCACGACATCATGGAAAAGGCCCTCGACGTCACCCTGGCGTCGGGCGCCTTCGACGCGACGATCATCTTCCTGGGCATCGCCGGCGCCGCGCCGTCCATGGCCGGGCCGCTGCAACAGGCGATCGCCAACGCCTGCGCCCGCCAGCCGGATCAGCTGGTCTGCGTGGCGGTGACCGCCGAGCCGGAGATGGTGCGGGGCTACGCCGATCGCGGCCTGCTAACCTGCGAGGACCCGTCGCGGGCGGTGGCGACGCTGGCGGCGTTGGATCACTTCCGGCGTCTGGACGCGGTTGGGTCGGCCCAGCCGACGGAGGCGCCGTCCGTCGCCCTGCCGGTTGGGCAGTCTTTCAATGAGGCGCAGGCCAAGGCCCTGCTGGCCGAGATTGGCATCGCCTCACCGCGCGAGGTGATGGGCCGGACCGCCGATGAGGCCGCGGCCCTGGCGGAGGAGATCGGGTTTCCGGTGGCGCTGAAGATCGCTTCGCCCGACATAGCCCACAAGACCGAGTACGGCGGCGTCCGCCTGCGGCTCGGGTCGCGCGACGAGGTCGCCGCGGCGGCGCGCGCGATGCAGGTCGGTATCGCCGAGCGCCTGCCCGAGGCCAGGATCGATGGGTTCCTGGTCTCGGAGATGATCGTCGATGGGGTGGAGACCATCCTGGGCGTCCACAGGGATCCCGCGTTCGGGCCGGTGGTGACGTTCGGGCTGGGCGGGGTGCTGGTGGAACTGCTGAAGGACTCGGCCTGCGCGCTTGCCCCGCTCAGTCTGGAGGCCGCCCGCGGCCTGGCGGCCAGAATCCGCACCGCGCCGTTGCTGACCGGCTATCGCGGCGGGCCGGCCCACGACATCGAGGCGCTGGCGCAGGCGATCGCGGCGGTCTCGCGGTTCGCGGCCGCCAACGCTGACCGGCTCGAGTCCCTGGAGATAAACCCCCTGGTCGTGCGCCCCGGCGCCGGTGGCGTCCTGGCGTTGGATGCGGTGATTTCGACGATTGGCGCAGCGGGTCGCTCGGGCGGCT
>CAXNKO010000084.1:0-7008 GCA_964202685.1 Caulobacterales bacterium | reverse complement strand
CGTGGATGAACTGGCCCAGAAGCTGGGGGTCGATCCCATCGACCTGCGCCTGCAGAACGGCGTCAAGGACGGGGTGAAGGCCGCCTACGGTCCCACCTTCGCCAACATCGCCTATCTGGAGACCTTGCAGGCGATCAAGGACAGCCCTCACTACAAGGTCAAGCTCGGCCCCAACCAGGGCCGCGGCGTGGCCGCCGGCTTCTGGTTCAACATCGGCGGCTCGCGCGCCTCCATGGCGATGATGGCCGCCGAGACTCTGGGCATCGCGGTGGAGAAGGTGCGGCCGATCGTGGCCGACACCTCGTCCATCGGCTTTTCCATGCTCACCGGCGGCAGCCGGGTGACTTTCGCCACCGGCATGGCGGTGGTCGAGGCGGCGAACAAGGTGATCGTGGACCTGAAGAGCCGCGCCGCCAAGCTGTGGGACGTGGCCGTCGATCAGGTGGCCTGGCGCGACGGCCAGGCGTTCTGCCTCGACGCGTCCAAGGACGTGAAGCCCTTCACCCTGGCCAAGCTGGCGGCCCAGTCGGGCCGCACCGGCGGAGCGATCTCGGCCGAAAGCGCCATCAACGCCCAGGGGGCCGGCCCCGGCTTCGCCGTGCACCTCTGCGACGTCGAGGTCGATCCCGAGACCGGCCAAGTCACCGTGCTGCGCTATCCCGCGGCCCAGGACGTGGGCAAGGCCATCCACCCCTCCTACGTGGAAGGTCAGGTCCAGGGCGGCGTGGCCCAGGGCGTCGGCTGGGCGCTGAACGAGGAATATATCTACGACCGCGACGGCAAGATGGAGAACTCCGGCTTCCTGGATTACCGGGTGCCGGTGGCCTCCGACCTGCCGATGATCGAGGCGATCCTGGTCGAGTGCGCTCCCAACCCGCGCCACCCCTATGGGGCCAAGGGCGTTGGCGAGGTGCCGATCGTGCCGCCGCTGGCCGCGGTGGGCAACGCGGTCAGCGCCGCCATCGGCGTGCGCATGGCCGACCTGCCCCTGTCGCCGCCCCGCATCGTGGCGGCGATGGAGGCCCGATAGGGCGGGACCCCATGGCTCATGTGGTCCTGGGCTCGGAGTGCGCCGCCTTCACCGGCGGCGCCACCGAGTTCGACATCGAGGGGGCGACGGTCAGGCAACTGATCGCAAACCTGGACGCCCGGTTTCCAGGCCTGGGCGCCTTCGCCGACCGGCGCATGGCGGTGGCCATCGACGGCGAGATCCACCAGGACGCTTGGTTCTCGCCGATCGGCCCCGACGCGGAGGTGGTGCTGATCCCGAAGATCGGCGGGGGGTGACAAGAGGGAGACGCCGATGGCGAAGTTGATCCGCGGACCGTTGCGCGAGGTGCGCTCGCGGGTGTTCGACAGCGCCCGGTGGGCCGGCTACCAGCCCCGCGCCGACGACATCGTCATCGCCACCTACCCTAAATGCGGCACCACCTGGACCCAACGAGTGGTCAGCATGCTGGTGTTCGCCAGCGCCGAGCCCAGGCCGGTGATGGAGCTGTCGCCCTGGCCGGACATGCGCCTGTTCGGGCCCATTGAGCCGGTGCTGGACCAGGCGCAAGCCCAGACCCACCGGCGGTACCTGAAATCCCACCTGCCTTACGACGCCCTGCCGGTCTACGAAGGGGTCAAATATATCCATGTGGCCCGCGACGGCCGTGATGCGGCGATGTCGTTCCATAACCACATGGCCAAGTTCACCCCCGAGGCAACAGCGGCGCTGAATGCAGTCAGCCTGGCCGACCCAAAGTTTGGCGAGGCCGTGCCACCATCGCCCCAGGATCCGGCGGAGTTCTTCCACCTCTGGGTTGAGGGCCCGCTGGACGGCGTGGGCGACGAGGGGGCTGGGTTCTTTCACATCGAGAACAGTTTCTGGGCCGCCCGCCGCGACCCCAATGTGCTGCTGGTGCATTACAACGATCTGAAGGCCGACCGCGCCGCCGAGATGGGCCGGATCGCCCGGTTCCTGGACATCGACATTCCGCAAGCCGTCTGGCCCAGCCTTGTGGAGGCGGCGGGATTCGAGGCCATGAAGCGCGATGGCCAGGCCCTGCTGCCCATGGCCGAAATGCTATGGGAGGGCGGCGCGCAGACCTTCCTGCACAAGGGCACCAACGGCCGTTGGCGCGACGTTGTGTCCAAGGACGACCTCGCCCGCTACGACGCCAAGGTGAAGGCGCAGTTTTCACCGTCCCTGGCCCGATGGATCGAGCATGGCCGGCTGGTCGCGGGCGATCCGGAAGCGGCGGCCAATTAGGGTCGCGCCGCCGCTACCCCTCCGGGTCCTCCAGGGTGAACCCAGCCTTCAACTGCACCTGGTAGCGTTCGACCTTGCCGTCGCGGATTTCGCCGCGCACCTGGGTGATCTCAAACCAGCGCAGATGGCGTGTGGTCTTCCCGGCTCGGTCGATTGCGGCCTCAATGGCGGCCTCTATACCCCCACTCGACGACCCGGCGATCTCGACGATCTTGTAGATGTGATCCGGCAAGGCAGCCTCCTGTGTTCCGCGCCCTGACTGTGGAACCCCTGCCGCAGCACTCCGTTCCGGCCATTCACGGCGAGATCACCGGCGTGAAATCCCCGTGCAACAAAACCGCCCCACTTCGGTCGAACCGCCACCTTGGCGGATCGGCCATGCGCCTCGCGCGGCCCCCAATGAGCACGTGAGAGGACCCCCATGAGAGAACCTGTCCGCTGGAGCGCCCTGATCCTGGGCGCCGCGATCGGTGTCGCAGCCCCGCTGGGCGCGGCCCAGGCCGCCGCCGGACAGACTGCGCCGGCCAGCCGATGCGCGATGGCGGCCGTCCAGGCGATGGCACCCGGCGACACCGTCATCACCGCGGCCGACCCCACCGCGGCCCCCGTGCCCCACTGCAAGGTGGAGGGCTATGTCACCACCACCAATCCCGGTCCGAACAAGGTGCAGTTCCGGCTGCAGCTGCCGGACGCCGGCTGGACCGGGCGCTACTACTTCATCGGCATGGGAGCGGCGGCGGGTTATGTGCCCACCGACTCGCAGATCCCGGCCGGCAATCCGCTCTACAAAGGCTTCGCCGTGGCCGGCACCGACACCGGCCATGTGGGCCCGATGGCCGACTGGAGCTTCATGGGCCGCAGCGAGGCCCAGGCCATGGACCACGTCCATCGCGGCGCCCATGTCACCGCCGTCTCCACCCAGGCGATCACCAAGGCCTATTACGACGCCACGCGGCTCTTCCGCTATCACTCCGGCTGCTCGGGCGGCGGACGCATGGGGGTGATGGCGATCGAGCGCCATCCGGAGGACTTCGACGGCGTGCTGCTGGGCGCCCCCGGCGGCCGCAGCAGCGCCACGATGATCAAGTTCATTGTCGCCGCCCAGGAGATGATGCGCGAACCCGGGGCCTGGGTCTCCCCGGCGAAGCTGGCGATGGCCGAAGCCAGGGTGACCGCCGCCTGTGACGGCGCCGACGGCGCGGTGGACGGGATCGTCGCCGATCACCGGGCCTGCAAGTTCGACGTCGCCAAGCTGGCGTGCCGCAAGGCCGACGCCCCCGACTGCCTGACCCGCCCCGAGATCAAGAGCATCAAGGCGATCAACCGCGGCCCGCTTGGGCCTGACGGCAAGCCGCTGACCGAGGGCATGCCGCTGAGCAACATGAGCGTCTGGTCCGGCTTTATCGGCAACACGCCGCCGCCCTGGTCGGCCGACCCGGCCTCGATGATGCGCGGACAGGGCAACGGCGGCCTGGTGATCGGCAACACCATGGGTCAGGCCCTGTTCGGCCAGGACTATGACGCCGTCAGACAGTTCGATTCCAGGAAGCAGGCCGACATGGACGCCTGGTGGGCGGCGGCGAACCGGCTGGACTATGGCCAGCCCTATAGCGCCAACCTGGCCGGCTTCCAGAAGTCGGGGGGCAAGCTGCTGCTGTGGAACGGGGTTAGCGACCCCTGCTGCTCCGATGTCGAACTCGAGCAATACTACCACGACGCCGGCAAGTTCGTGCAGGGCGGCGCGGCGGCGCTGCCGCAGTTCATCCGCTACTACCGGGTGCCGGGCATGGCCCATTGTGGCGGCGGCGCCGGTCCGGGCGACGCGCCCGACCAGATGCTGGAAGCGCTGATCGGCTGGGTGGAGCGGGGTCAGTCCCCCGACGCCATCGTCGCCCACCGCGGGGCCGACCGGGTGAATCTGCTGTTCGCCAACCCCACCACCAAGGTGGTTTCCGGCGTGCTGGTGCCGCCGCCCACCGGCGGATCCCGCGACTTTCTGCTCTGCCCGCTGCCCAGGGTCGCGGTGTTCAACGGCGCCAAGACCCCCGGCGCGGTGAATGACGCCGCCAACTGGTCGTGCAAGGCGCCGGCATAGCGCCTCGGCTTTGTCGAGCGTCTTGACGGGGCTTTGAAAACCGGGACCTGTCGGTCACCTGATCACCGACCGGGACACCCCCATGGCCGAGACCAAGACCGCCGCCGACAGCCCCGAGGAGGCCGCCTTCCGCGCCGAGGTCCGCGCCTGGCTGGCGCAGAACGCCGCCGAATACGCTGCGCCGCCGGCGGTGGCGTGGGACGAGGACGAACTGGTGGTCCGCGCCAAGGACTGGCAGCGCACGAAGGCCCGGGCCGGCTATGGCTCGGTCTCGGCCGCCAAGCACATCGGCGGCGGCGGCCGGCCGCCGCGCATGGCGGCGATCTACCATCAGGAGGAGTCCCGCTTCCACACGCCGCACTACATCGGCCAGTCCATCGGCCTGGCCATGGGCCTGGCGGTGATCAAGCGCCACGGTACGCCTGAGCAATTGGTGCGGTTCATGACACCGACCATCGCCGGCGACATTTCCTGGTGCCAGCTGTTTTCGGAGCCCTCCGGCGGCTCCGACCTGGCCGGCCTGCGCACCAAGGCGGTGCGCGACGGCGACAACTGGATCGTCAATGGCCAGAAGGTGTGGTCGAGTTGGGCTCACCGGGCGGGCTATGGCCTGCTGATGGCGCGCACCGATCCCACCGTGCCCAAGCACGACGGCCTGACCATGTTCGTGGTCGACATGGCCACGCCGGGCGTCGAGGTGCGGCCGATCCGCCAGATCACCGGCAAGTCGGACTTCAACGAGACCTTTCTCACCGACGTGGTGGTCCCCGACGCCAACCGCATCGGCGGGGTGGGAAAGGGCTGGGCCTGCGCCATGGATCTGCTGGCCGTGGAGCGCAACCAGTCCGGAGGCGGCATCGAGTCCCGCGGCCGGGTCCGCGCCATGATCGCCAAGGCCCAGGCCACGCCACGCGCCAGGGGCACGGCGCTCGACAGCGCCGCCATCCGCGCCAAACTCGCCCAGTGGTGGGTGGAGGAACAGGGGTTGCAGAACTACGGCAAGCGGGTCCAGGCGCAGATGGCCGCCGGCAATGGCCCGCCGCCCACCCTGCCGCTGATGAAGCTGGTCTCGGCCGCCCAGCACCAGCAGCTGATGGCCTTCCACATGGATCTGGAGGAATACGACGGCCTGTTCGGCGAGCCGGCGGAGATGGAGGACGACGACGTCTTCTACCAGTACCTGTGGTCGTCAGCCCTGCGCATCGCCGGCGGCGCCGACGAGATCCTGCGCAACCAGCTTGCCGAGCGGGGGCTGGGCATGCCCGGCGACATCCGCCTCGACAAGGGCGTGCCGTTCGACAAGCTGCCGTCCTAAACCAGCGCCGAGCGGGACTGGCTGCGGGTGGTCGGTTGATTTGGATCACTCGCGGTCAGGGCCGACAGATCGAAATCGGTCAACTGCAGCAGGCGCTCGCGGGCGCGATTGACCCGGCTTTTCATGGTCCCGACCGCGCAGCCGGTCACTTCCGCCGCCTCCTCGTAGGTCAGGCCGGCCGCCACAACCAGCAGCAGCGCGTCGCGGATGTCCTGACTCAGCTGCCCCAGGGCCTGCAGCAACTCATCGTAGACCAGGCGCCACTCTTGATCGGGATTGGACACCAGCTGCCCCGCGAGCCGCCCATCGACGTCTTGTACGGTTTTTCGCCGCCGGGCCACCTGCGTGTAGAAGGTGTTGCGCAAGATCTTGTAGAGCCAGGCTTTCAGAATTGGTGCCGGCCCGGCAACCCGACCGGAACTGCCAGGCCCGAACCAGCACGTCCTGGACCAGATCGTCGGCGTCAATGCTCGAGCGGGTAAGCGCCATGGCGTAGCCACGCAACGGCGGGATAAGCGCAACGACTTCATCCCTGAATGGGTCCGACATCCCGGTCTCCAACCCCTGGCGACAGGCGCTCGCCCACCGCCAACCCTGCAGCCGACCGTCGCCCCCGCACGGTCGCCCCGGACCCAGCGCCGAGCCGGCGCCTGAGATCCCAGGCATCATTAATAGGGGGTTAAGCCGATGTGCTCAAGGTCCGACTTCGAACCATAGTGAAGGTTCACGGGGCGGTGGTGATCACCCGGGGCGGCGATGGCAGGCGGCCGTCGATGATTTCCGGCAACAGCTGGGCCAAGCCTTCGGGATAGATGGTTTCGCGGCTGAGCATGATGTCCGCGAGCGTCCACCAGCGGATGTCGTCCACCAGGCGCTTTTCCAGATCGTCCCATCCGGCCCGGTCCGGCGCCTCACCCGCGCAATGGGCGACCACATAGCGCTCGCGGAACAACAGCAGCTCACCGGTCTCCATGTGCGGGATCACCGCCTCGCGCAGCCAGACCACCGGCCCCAGACGCACCTGGGCGATCCCGGTCTCCTCGCGGATTTCGCGGCCTGCCGCCTGCAGCACGCTCTCCCCGGGCCGCATGCCGCCGCCGATGGTGAACCAGAACCGGTCGCCGTCCGGCGCCCCGGCCAGCCGGCCGCGCATCAGCAGGATCCGGCCCGCCGGGTCCAGCAGCAGCACCCGCGCGGTGTCGCGGCTCCTCATTCGGCCCCCCAAAAGGCGATCGTGGCCATACGGCAACTAATAGTTAAGTCCGCAACGCCTAAGCTGACGTCGTAAATGTAAAGGCTGGTCCTTTGTCGCTCAGTTCAACCCGGCTGCTCGGTTTCGCCTTC
>CAXNKO010000083.1:0-7023 GCA_964202685.1 Caulobacterales bacterium | reverse complement strand
TCCTCGCCAGTGTGTCCCTGGCGGACGTGGTGAACGGGCGTCTGGGCTCCGATCGGAGGGCCGCGTGAGCGCTGTCTATATGGATTACAATGCCACCGCCCCCGTGCGGCCCGAGGCGATCCAGGCGATGGCGGAGGCGATGGCGGCGGGCGGAAACCCGTCGTCGGTCCACGCCGCCGGCCGGGCGGCGCGCGCCCGGATCGAGGCGGTGCGCGAGCAGGTGGCGGAGCTTGCCGGCGCGCCGGCCGCCGGCGTGGTGTTTCTCAGCGGCGGCACGGAAGCCAACGGCCTGGCCATCGACAGCGCTGTCGGCGCCGGAACCCGGCGGCTGATCATCAGCGCCACCGAGCATCCCTCGGTCGTTGATACGGCCCGGGCCAGCGGCGCGGGGGTGGAGGTCATGCCGGTCGGCGCCGACGGTGTCGGCGACCTCGCCTGGCTGGCGGCCAGGCTCGCCAACTGGGACGCCGCCGAGGGTCCGCCCTTCGTGGCGTTGATGCTAGCCAACAATGAAACCGGGGTGATCCAGCCCATCGCCGCCGCCGCGGAGCTGGTGCATGGGGCCGGCGGGTGGCTGCACGTGGATGCGGTCCAGGCGGCCGGCAAGATCGCCTTCGACATGGCCGCCCTAGGCGCCGACACCCTGTCGCTATCCGCCCACAAGCTTGGCGGGCCGCAGGGGGTTGGCGCCCTGGTCGCGGGATCGCGCGCCCGGCTCACCCGTCGCCAACAGGGCGGTGGCCAGGAGCGCGGCTATCGCGGCGGCACGGAGAATGGGCCGGGAATCGCGGGGTTCGCGGCCGCGGCCCATGCGGCCCGGCGCGACCTGGAGGCCCTGGGCGCGCAGGCCGGGTGGCGGGCCGCAGCGGTTGCGCGCCTGACCGCCGTCGGGGCGGTCGAGGTCGCCGCCCACGCCCCACGGCTGGCCAACACCCTTTGCCTGGCCACCCCGGGCTGGGCCTCGGACCTGCAGGTGATGGCCCTCGATCTGGCCGGTGTCATGGTCAGCGCCGGCGCGGCCTGTTCCTCCGGCAAGGTGAAGGCGAGCCTGGTGCTCAGCGCCATGGGCCTGGACGACCTGGCCGATTGCGTCATCCGCATATCTGGAGGCTGGGCGACCCGCGAGGCCGACTGGAACCGCTTCGCCGACGCCTGGCTCGAAGCCCACCGCCACCACGCTGCGCACCGCCGCGCCACGGCCGCCTGAGGGATATCCGCATGGCCGCCGTCAAACAGACCGTCGATCACGTGGAGGCCCTGGAAGCCTACAAGCATGGCTTCGTCACCGACATCGACCAGGAGTTCGCGCCCAAGGGTCTCAACGCCGACATCGTGCGGTTCATTTCCGCCAAGAAGGATGAGCCCCAGTGGATGCTGGATTGGCGGCTGGACGCCTTTGAGCGTTGGCTGGCGCTGGAGGAGCCCGCCTGGGCCAAGGTCAACTTCCCGCGCATCGACTATCAGGACTCCTACTATTACGCCGCGCCCAAGGCCAAGGACGGCCCCAAGAGCCTCGACGAGGTCGATCCCGAGTTGCTGGCCGTCTACGCCAAGCTGGGGATTTCCCTGAAGGAACAGGAAGTCCTAGCGGGCGTGGAGGGCGCGCCGCGCTATGCGGTGGATGCGGTGTTCGATTCCGTGTCGGTGGTCACCACCTTCAAGAAGGAACTGGCCGAGGCTGGCGTCATCTTCTGCTCCATGAGCGAGGCGATCCGTGAGCACGGGGAGCTGGTGCGCAAGTACCTGGCCAGCGTGGTGCCGGTCTCCGACAACTATTTCGCCTGTTTGAACTCGGCGGTCTTTTCCGACGGCAGTTTCGTCTATGTGCCGCCGGGGGTCCGTTGCCCCATGGAGTTGTCCACCTACTTCCGCATCAACGCGGAGAATTCCGGTCAGTTCGAGCGCACGCTGATCATCGCCGACAAGGGGGCCTACGTCTCCTATCTGGAGGGCTGCACCGCCCCCATGCGCGACGAGAACCAGTTGCACGCCGCCGTGGTCGAACTGGTGGTGCTGGATGACGCCGAGATCAAATACTCCACGGTCCAGAACTGGTACCCGGGCGACCCGGTGACCGGAAAGGGCGGCATCTACAACTTCGTCACCAAGCGCGCCGACTGCCGCGGCGACCGGTCCAAGGTGTCCTGGACCCAGGTCGAGACCGGCTCGGCCATCACCTGGAAATACCCCTCCTGCGTCCTGCGCGGCGAGGGGAGTTCGGGCGAGTTCTATTCCATCGCCATCACTAACGGCCACCAGCAGGCCGACACCGGCACCAAGATGATCCACCTGGGCGCCAACACCCGTTCACGGATCATCTCCAAGGGCATATCGGCGGGAAAGTCCTCCAACACCTACCGCGGCCTGGTCTCGGCCCACCCGAAGGCCAAGGGCGCGCGCAACTTCACCCAGTGCGACTCGCTGCTGATCGGCAAGTCCTGCGCCGCCCACACCGTGCCCTATATCGAGGCCCGCAATGGCCAGGCGGTGTTCGAACACGAGGCCACCACGACCAAATTGTCGGAGGATCAGCTGTTCTACGTCATGCAGCGCGGCCTCTCCCAGGAGGAGGCGGTGCAGCTGCTGGTCAACGGCTTCGTCAAGGACGTGCTGCAGCAGCTGCCGATGGAATTCGCCGTCGAAGCCCAGAAGCTGGTGGCCATCAGCCTCGAGGGGAGCGTGGGATGACGGGTGAAGAGTTTGAGTTCGCTAAGGGTTTCTGTTGATGTTGCGTATCGAGAACCTGCACGCCACCGTGGCCGGAAAACCGATCCTGAAGGGGATTGACCTCACCGTGCCGGCTGGTGAGGTGCACGCCATCATGGGGCCGAACGGGGCGGGCAAGTCGACGCTGTCCTACGTGCTGACCGGCCGCGCGGGCTACGACGTGACCGCGGGCGCCGCCAGCCTCGACGGGGAAAATCTGTTGGCGCTCGCACCCGATGTGCGGGCCGCGCGCGGCGTGTTCCTGTCGTTCCAGTACCCGCTGGAGATCCCCGGCGTGCCGGCGCTGACCTTCGTGCGCACGGCGCTCAATGCCCAGCGCCGGGCCCGCGGCGAGCCGGAGACCACGGCGCCGGAGTTCCTGAAGCTCGCCCGGGCGGCGGCGGCGGCCCTGAAGATCGACTTCGACATGCTCAAGCGGGCGCTCAATGTCGGTTTCTCCGGCGGCGAGAAGAAGCGCATGGAGGTCCTGCAGATGGCGATCCTCAAGCCGCGGCTGCTGATCCTCGATGAGACCGATTCCGGCCTCGATATCGACGCCCTGAAGATCGTCTCCGACGGGGTCAACGCCCTGCGGAGTACCGAGCGGGCGATGCTGGTGATCACCCATTACCAGCGCCTGCTGGAGCACATCCGGCCGGACCGGGTGCATGTGCTGGCCGAGGGCCGCATCGTGGATTCCGGCGGACCGGAACTGGCGCTTGAGCTGGAGCGCGCCGGCTACGACAAATATGCGAGGGCCGCATGACCCTGGCCGCCGCCATCCGCACCGGCGATGTCTCGCTGCTGCCGGGGCGGCGGGACGAGGCGTGGCGCTGGACGGACCTGCGTGGCCTGCTGCGCGCCCTGCCGCCCCTCTCGCAGCCCTTCACCGGTGAGGTCGGCGCAGGTCCGTTCGATGCGCTTGGGGGCGCGACTTGCGCCCTCCTCAACGGCGGGGCGGGCGAAATCGTGGCGCAGGCTGGCGACAACAAGATCGCGGCGCTGCGCCTTCTCTCACGCGGCATTGGCCGCCACGCCGTCAAGGTCAGTATCGTCGTCGGCCGAGGCGCCACGCTGCGGCTTCTGGAGAGCTATGAGAGCGACGCCGCCTCGGTGTCGCAGTCCCTGCTCACATTCGACCTGGCCGAAGGCGCGGTTGTTGAGCGGATCGTGCTCGCGGATGACCACGCCGACGCGGTCACGGTCAGCCAGGCCGAGGTTCGGCTGGCGCCCGGCGCGGCCTTCAGCCAGACGCTTCTGACGTCAGGCGCGCGTCGCCAGAGGATCGAGACTCGCATTGCTCACCCAGGCGGGCACGCGGCCGTCCGGCTGGATGGGGTCTATGTGTTGGCTGACAAGCGCCACGCGGACCTCACCACGGTGGTCGCCCACGAGGGTCTGGATGGCGTGACCCGGCAGCTCACCAAAGGGGTCGTCCGCGATCAAGCCCGCGCCGTATTCCAGGGGCGCATCATGGTGTCCAGGGGCGCTGACCGCACCGAGGCGCGCATGGCTCACCACGCGCTGATCCTCTCCGACCGCGCCGAGGTGGACGCCAAGCCGGAGCTGGAAATCTATGCCGACGACGTCGTCTGCGCCCACGGCAACACGGTGGGGGCGCTTGACGAGGACGCCCTGTTCTACGCCCGCCAGAGGGGCATGCCTGACGACGTTGCGCGGGCGATGCTGACCGAGGCCTTCCTGGGCGAGGTTGTGGACCGCATCGGCCTTGAGGCCGCCCGCGATGTCGCCCGCGCCTGGGTCGTCCGGCGGCTGGAGGCGCGGTCGTGAGCTTCGATGTCGCCGCCGCCCGCCGCGCGTTTCCGATCCTGTCGCGCCAGGTGAACGGCAAGCCGCTGGTCTATCTGGACACCGCCGCCTCCGCCCAGAAGCCGCGGGCGGTGATCGAGGCCATGACCCGGGCGATGGAAACCTCCTATTCCAATGTCCACCGCGGTTTGCACACCCTCGCCAACGAGACCACCGAGGCCTATGAGGCCGCCCGCGTGAAGGTGGCCGGCCTGATCAACGCCGACCCGGCCGAGGTGGTGTGGACCAAGGGCGCCACCGAGGCGATCAATCTGGTCGCCGCCGGGATTGGCCAATCGCTTCGGGCCGGCGATGAGATCCTGCTCACCGAAATGGAGCATCACGCCAACATCGTGCCCTGGCATTTGCTGCGCGAGCGCAAGGGTGTGGTGTTGAAGTTCGCGCCGGTCCTGGATGACGGCCGGCTGGATACCGACGGCTTTCGCAACCTGCTGTCGGCGCGGACGAAGGTTGTCGCCTTCACCCACATGTCGAATGTGCTGGGGACGGTGAACCCGGTGGCGGAATTGGTCGCCCAGGCGCGCACCGCCGGCGCGATCACCCTCATCGACGGCTGCCAGGCCATCGTGCACGGCCAGGTGGACGTGAAGGCGCTGGACGCCGACTTTTACGTCTTCTCCAGCCATAAGCTCTACGGTCCCACCGGAATCGGCGTGCTCTACGGCAAGGCCGAGCGGCTGGCGGCCTTGCCGCCGTACCAGGGCGGAGGCGAAATGATTGGGACGGTGACCCTCGACGCCATCACCTACGCGGACCCGCCGCATCGCTTCGAGGCCGGCACGCCGCCGATCCTGGAGGCCATCGGTTTTGGCGCGGCGATCGACTGGCTCTCCGGCTTCGACCGCGCCGCCATCGCCGCCCACGAGGCTGGCCTGTACGCCCGTGTAGCCGCTGGACTGACGGGCGCGAACTGGCTGAAGGTGTTGGGGGAAGCCCCGGGCAAGGGCGCGATATTCGCCTTCACCGTTGAAGGCGCTCACGCCCACGACGTAGCGCAGATCCTCGACCGTTATGGTGTGGCTGTCCGCGCCGGAACCCATTGCGCTGAGCCGCTGATGCGCCGTTTCGGAGTCACATCGAGCCTTCGAGCATCCTTCGCCCTATATAACACTGTCGATGAAGCGGATTCGTTCATCGACGCCCTGACCCGTACCCAGGCTTTCTTCACATGACACCCGACGACACCGCTCTTGAATCCAAGCCGCCGCCGCTCAGCCCGGCGGAGCTCGATGCGATCACCGATCAGTTGGTCGAACAGCTGAAGACGGTGTTCGACCCGGAGATTCCGGTGGATATCTATGAGCTCGGACTGATCTATAAGGTGGATGTCTCCGATGACCGCGACGTGGCCGTCGAGATGACCCTGACGGCGCCGGGCTGCCCGGTGGCGGGCGAGATGCCCGAATGGGTGCATGACGCGGTGATGCAGGTGCCGGGCGTCCGGTCGTGCGCCGTTGATCTGGTCTTCGATCCCCCATGGGACGCCTCGCGGATGTCCGACGAGGCCAAGCTGCAACTGAACATGTTCTGATCATGACGGAACTCACCACCGCCCCCCGAACCCGCCGTCCTCGGCCCAAGCTGGTCACCCTGACCGACGCCGCCGCCACCCGTGTGCGCGAAATCATGGATAAGGCCGATCAGCCCTATGCAGGCTTGCGCGTCGGCGTGAAGAACGGCGGCTGCGCGGGTCAGGAATACGTGATCGAATACGCGACGTCGGCCGAGCCGCTTGATGAGGTAGTTGAGGACAAGGGGGTCACCATCCTGGTGGAACCCAAGGCGATACTGTTCCTGGTGGGATCGACCATCGACTACGAGACCACGCGGCTCGCGTCCAAATTCGTATTCCACAATCCGAATGAGACCGACGCCTGCGGTTGCGGCGAAAGCGTCACCATCGTTCCGGCCGAGCTGGAGTAGGACGCCCGCGGATCAGCGGCGTTTCCTGAGTTTCATTCACATGCGCACATTCGGTCGGGGCGGATTTTGAAGATCGGCATCGTTTCTGACATCCACAATAACGCCGCCGGCCTGACGGCGGCGCTCGCGCTGATGGGGGACGTGGATGAACTGCTCTGTGCGGGCGACACCGTCTCTCAGGTGAAGTTCACCAATGACGTGGTCGCCATCCTGCGCGACCGCGGCGCGCGGGTCGTGCTGGGCAACCATGACATCGAGTATCTGAAGCACGTCGCCCATCGGCCGTCGCAGCGCGGGCTGGTGGATGACACCCTGGTGGAATGGCTCCGCGGCCAGCCCGAGACCATCGAGATGGACCCGGGTGGCAAGCGCCTGCTGATGGTCCACTCGACACCCTGGACCTATGACTATGTTTTTCCGGGGTCGCGGGAGATGCGGCGGTTCGCCGAGGTCGAGGCCGACTTCGTGCTTGGCGGTCACACACACGCGCTGTTTTCAGCCCGTTTTGGCCGCGCCCTGGTGGTCAATCCGGGTTCCGCCGGCCATTCCCGCGACAAAGGGGAG
>CAXNKO010000082.1:0-7058 GCA_964202685.1 Caulobacterales bacterium | reverse complement strand
GTGGCCGCGCCGACGCCGCGGCTGGCCCCGGTGACCAGCGCCACCTTGCCGTTGAGGTCCATGGCCGTCTCCCTGGAGGTCTGTTGTACCCGGCAGGTTGGGGGATTTGGCCCCGCCGCTCAACCGCCGTCGGCGCTGCGGCGGCCGGTGTGGACGGCAGGTGTAGACAGTCTCGCAAAACCGGTCGTCGAATTGGGGGCTATTCTGAGAAATTATTAGAATGAATACAGTGTGATGATCGCCGACTGCCGTAGACACCGCCTTCGTTGGAAACGCAATTTGCGACCTGTCCACACCCCCCCTTGCGGTGCGGCGATCCAAGCGCGCGCCGCCGCGCGGGCGCGGTTGAGGGGCGGGATGCACGATGAGAACGAAACAAGAATATCATAACCTGGCCGGCGTGGGAAGGTCTTTTTGCGCGCGGGGGTGTAATTCGTAATTCGGTGATGGTGCACTTAATTCGAAGCGGCATCTGTGTGCCGGAACGGTTCAGGTCGAATTAAGTGCACTGTCACCGGATTAAGGGTCGTCCGGGTTTGCCGGGCCGGAGCGTACGTCCGCTGGCTTGCTCAAGGCCGTTGATGAACGCCTCGCCGCCCAGGGGCCGGCCAATGGTCTCGGCCCGGCGCAGGCGCTGCGAGGCCATGTCGTCCTCACCCGCCGCGATCAGCTCGGCGAAGTCCGGGTAGCGCGCGGCCACCGGGGCCGTCGCGGTG
The DNA here is from genome assembly GCA_964202685.1 of Caulobacterales bacterium. GTDB lineage: Bacteria > Pseudomonadota > Alphaproteobacteria > Caulobacterales > Caulobacteraceae > Phenylobacterium. Next base: position 6,342 of record CAXNKO010000082.1, on the reverse strand, counting down.
AGGCCGTCGTCCTTCACCCGGCCCAGCTGCGCGTGCACGCTCGACCACGGCCAGTCGATCGCCCGGTCCACCAGCCCGGCCCGCACCGGATTGAGCGCCACATAGCGCAGCGCCGCGCCCAGGTGGGGCTCGTCCATGGCCACGCATCCGAACCGTCCCTGCCAGAAGTGTCCCGAGCGCCGCAGCCGCGTATGCAGGCGGCCCGCATAGCGCCGGTGAACCGTGGCCAGGGCGGCGCGCAGGGCGTCCGGCGCCGGCGGGACCAGGATCAGATGCACGTGGTTCGGCATCAGCACCCAGGCCCACACCTCCACCCCGGCCGCCCGGGCATGCTCGGCCAGCAGGTCGCGATACAGCGCGTAGTCGCCATCACCGAAGAAGGTCTGCTGGCGGCCGTTGCCCCGCTGGGTGACGAGGTGTGGAACACCGGGAAAGACAGCGCGGGCGAGACGGGCCATCGGAGGAGGCTAGAACGGCATGGGCCGATGCGTCAATAATTCGGTGACAGTGCACTTAATTCGACCGGCGCGGGTCGGACGCAAAAGAGGTGGCTCGAATTAAGTGCACTGTCACCGGATTATGCGAATTAGCCTACTTCCGGTTGGTGAAATTGCCCACGTCCAGTCGGGACGACAGCCAGCCGCCGTCCACCGGCAGGGTGACGCCGGTGATATAGGCGCTCATGTCGGAGACCAGGAACAGGATCGCCTGGGCCACCTCATGGATGGCGCCGGCCCGGCCGAGCGGGATGCCCATCTCGCGGGCGTTGGCGTCCAGGGCCTCGGGGCTGACACGGGCGGTCACCCGCGGGGTCTTGGTCATGCCCGGCGCGACACAATTGACGCGGATGCCGTCCGGCCCCAGTTCGATGGCCAGGGTCTTCACCAGGCTGATCAGCCCGGCCTTGGCCGCCCCATAGGCGCCGTGCATGGGCGAGGCCTGCATGCCGTCCACCGAGGCGATGGCGCAGATGCGCCCGGCCACGCCGCGCTTGACCATCGAGCGGGCCGCGTACTGGGCGCCCAGGAAGAAGTAGTCGAGGTTGCGCCGCTGGTCGTACTTCCAGTCTTCCAGGGTGGTGTCGAGGACGCTGAACCAGCCCGCCTCGCCGATGATGGAGATCAGGATGTCGATCCCGCCCAGCGCCGCCTCGGCCTCGGGCAGCACCGAATCGACCACCGCCTGTTCGCACATGTCGCCCACCGCCTCATGGGCCCGCCGCCCCAGGCCGCGCACCTTGGCGGCCACGGCGGCCGCCCGCTCGGGGATGATGTCGGCGACGATGATGTCGCAGCCGGCCCGGGCCAGCCACAGCGCGCACTGCTCGCCCATGCCATAGCCGCCGCCGAGGATCAGGGCGGTCTTGCCCTTAAGCCCGAACAGTTCCTCCAGGTCGGCCGGCAGTCCATGTTGGTCGGCCATTTGCGCCTCGCTGCATTGTTTGGTTTGTTGACCGGGCCGTCCGGCGCACATCCGGCAAGCGGGAAGATCAGCATAGGGGGAGCGGATGGCCAATGAAAAGGTGCGGCTGGAGATCGATCGCGGGGTGGCGACCATCACCCTCAACCGCCCCGACAAGCTGAACGCCATCGACCCGGAGATGGGGCCGGCCCTGGACGCCGCCTTCGTCATGGTGGCGGGCGACTCAGGCGTGCGGGTGGTGGTGGTGACGGGCGCCGGCCGCGGCTTCTGCGCCGGGGCCGACCTGGGGGCGGCCAAGGTCAATGTGGGCGGCTACAAGCTGCGCGCGCCGCCGGGATCGCCCAATCCGGTGTTCGACCAGATCCCCCGCGCGCCCCTGGCGCTCCGGGGCCGCTACACCGCGCCGGCCGCCGTGCCGCAGCCGGTGATCGCCGCGGTCAATGGCGCCTGCGCCGGGGTGGGCTTCACCCTGGCCGCCGCCTGCGATGTGCGCTTCGCCAGCGCCGAGGCGGTGTTCGTGGCCAGTTTCGGCCGCCGCGGCCTCACCGCCGAGGGCGGGCTGGCCTGGACCCTGCCGCGGCTGATCGGGGTCGGGCCGGCGGCGGATATCCTGCTCTCCGGGCGCAAGGTCGACGCCGCCGAAGCGCTGCGGCTCAATCTGGTCAGCGCGGTGACGCCGGCCGGCGGCGTGCTCGCCCACGCCCTGGCCTACGCCCGCGACATCGCCGACAACGTCTCGCCCCGCTCGGCCAGGATCATCAAGCAGCAGCTGCGCCAGGGGCTGGAGCAGTCCCAGGCCGACGCCCAGCTGTCCTCCTGGGTGGAGACCCAGAGCAGCCTGGAGTCCGACGACGCCAAGGAGGGCGCCACGGCGTTTATCGAGCGGCGGCCGGCGCGGTTCACCGGAAGCTGAGGCATGGCCGGGTGGCGGCGCCATGGTGGCGGCGGGCGGACTGGCGATGGTGAAGGGGTAGAGGTCAAATGCGCAGATTGTTGATTTTCGTCGGGGCGTTCACGCTCGCCGCCGTCTCCGCCCAGGCGTCCTGTTTCGAGCCGCATGCGCCGACCCGGTCGATGAGTCTGAGGAAACCCGAACCGCCGGACGAACCCTCCTGCAACCGGTTCCGCAACTGCTCCCAGTCGGAGATCGACGCCTACAATTCGGACGCCCGCCGCTATCAGGAGGCGGCGGAACGCTACCGGCGCGACGCCCAGGACTATGTGAGGCGGCTGCAGGCCTATGCCGACGCCGCCCTGGCCTACGCCAAGTGCGAGGTCGCCGAGCTGACGGATTAGCGCGTCCGCCGCTCGCCGCGCAGCAGCCAGCCCATCACCAGCGCCGCCGCCGCCGCGCCCGCCACCTGGGCCATCACGAACGCCGGGGCCGAGGCAGGTGCGATGCCGGCGAAGCTGTCCGACAGGCTGCGCGCCAGGGTCACCGCCGGATTGGCGAACGAGGTCGAGGCGGTGAACCAGTAGGCGGCGGTGATGTAGAGCCCTACCGCGACCGGGGTGAAGTCGGGCTTGAACTTCAGCGTCCCCAGGATCGCAGCGATCAGGCCGAAGGTGGCCACCGCCTCCGACCAGGCCTGGGCCGGCCCGTCGCGCAGCTTGGACGAGACCTGCCATATCGGCAGGGCGAACATGGCGTGGGCGGTCCAGACGCCGGCGATCGCGCCCACGACCTGGGCGGCCAGATAGGGAGCCAGCCGGCCCAGCGGAAACTCGCGCCGCGCCGCGAACACCAGGGTCACCACCGGGTTGAAGTGGGCGCCGGAGATCGGCCCGAACACGGTGATCAGCACCACCAGGGCCGCGCCGGTGGCCAGGGTGTTGCCCAGCAGCGCGATGGCGACGTTGCCGCCCGCCAGCCGCTCGCCCATGATCCCGGAGCCGATCACCACCGCCAGCAGCAGCGCCGCGCCCAGGGCCTCGGCGGCGACGGCGCGGGTCAGACCGAAGCGCGGCGGTTGCGGGGCCTCGCTCATGTGGCGGCGCCGGCGGGGGTCTCAGGCGCGCAGCAGCGGGCGGCCACCTCGGCCAGCGGCGCGCAGATCGCCGCCTTGCCGCCGCAGCAGTCCTCCAGCAGGAAGGCCAGCAGGTCGCCCATACGCCCATAACCGGCCGCATAGATGATCGAACGGCCCTCGCGGCGCGATGACGCCAGCCCCGCCGCGCTCAAGATGCTGAGGTTGGAGGACAGCGTGTTGGGCCGTGCGCCGGTCGCCCGGGCGATCTCCCCCGCCGCCAGCCCCGCCGCGCCGGCCTGCACCAACCGGCGGAAGATCTCCAGCCGCCCAGCATGGGCCAGGGCGGACAGGGCGGCGACGGCGGCGTTTGATTCCATGGGCCGATACTAGCGGAAATCTAGACCGATGCCGCGGCGCCGGCCGCGGACGATCCGCAACAGGATGTGGCCGCGGCTTCCAGCTTCGGCTCCACAGCCCCGCCGACGCCGCAACAGCTGCTGGCGACGGGTTCGGCCGGTTCGTCCTCGCCGTACCGCACCGCATCGTCGAAGGTGTAGAAGCTTTCGCAGCGCACCCCGGCGGGGTCGGAGACCCAGCTCTTGTCGGAGACCGCGTAGCAGCAACTGGCGGCCTGCTGATCGAAGGTGACCGCGCCGGCGGCCTTCAGCCGCCCGGCCAGTTCACGCAGCTCGGCCGGGGACTCCACCTGGATGCCCACATGGTCCACCCCGGAGGCGCGGCCGCGCTGGGAGATGGCGAAGTTCACCTTCGGGTCCTCCAGCATCCATTTGGCGTAGTCGTGCTTCACCACGTTGGGCGGCGCGCCGAACAGGGTGGCGTAGAAGGCGATCGACGGGTCGAGGTCGGGTACGTTCACATGCAGGTGCAGACGCTTCATGACAGGTCTCCAATGACTCTATTCGTACTATATTTCCCGAAATATTGAAATGTCAAGCCACGGACCATGGGGCTTGTCCGACGGCGGCCGTCCGTTAGGTTGCAGGCTCACCGACCCGAGGATTTTCCCGCCGATGACCAGGGCCGACAGCTTGGACCGATCCGCGGATTTCGGCGGTCTCGTTCAGGAAAACCCCAACGAGTTCAAGGTCGCCACCGCCGCCTATCGCGACCCGGAGGTCTTCCAGCGGGAACTGCGGCAGATCTTCTATCGCGGCTGGGTCTATCTGGGCCATGAGAGCGAGGTGGCCAGCCCGGGGGATTTCAAGACCTGCTGGATCGGCCGCCAGCCGATCATCCTGGCCCGGTCCGCCGATGGCGCGCTCAATGCGTTCATGAACGCCTGCCCGCATCGCGGCGCGACCCTGTGCCGGGCCGAGCGGGGCAATGTGCGCTCGTTCGTCTGCCCCTATCATTCCTGGACCTTCAAAACCTCCGGCGAACTGATCGGCATCGCCGACCGCGGCCGCTATCCCGACGACTTTCCCACCGGCGACAAGAACCTGCACAGGATCGCCCGGCTGACCAATTTCCACGGGCTTATCTTCGGGTCGCTGAACCCCGCGGTGGAGGCCTTCGAAGATTATCTGGGCCCCGCGCGGCGGCATGTGGAGCTGTGGCTGGGGCGCACGCTCGGGGGCGCCTACCGGGCCGGGGTTCCGCACCGCTACCTCTATCACGGCAACTGGAAGTTCCAGGCCGAGAACGTGCTGGACGGCTATCACGCCTCCTCGGTGCATGGCTCGGCCTACCGCACCATCGCCCAGTTTCCGCAGCGGTTCCCCAACACCAGCTCCAGCCGCGCCATCACCGGGGTGCGCACCGAGGGCGAGACCGCCGGCTACGCCAACGGCCACGGCATGCTGGGGGCCGGCGCGCCCCTGGACACCGCCGTGCCGGAGGACGTCAAGACGCGCTACCGGGCGGCCCTGACAGCGCGCAATGGCGAGGCTGTCGCCCAGGAGATCCTCAACAACCGCCACCTGCTGATCTTCCCCAACGTCTGCATCATGGACAACAACATCCGGGTCATCCAGCCGATCGCCCACGACCGCACCGAGGTCTATTCCTTCCCCATGTTCATCGAGGGCGTGGAAGACGCGATCAACGCCTCGCGGCTGGGCGACGTGCAAGCGCGGGTGGGCAGCGCCGGCATCGTCAGCCAGGACGACATGGAGATCTTCCACGGCAATCAGTCGGCGCTGGAGGCCCTGGGGCTGGAGTTCGTCACCCTCAGCCGGGGTCACGGCCGCGAGCAGATGCGGCCCGGCGGCGAGCGGATCGGCGGCCACAGCGACGAAACCCCGCAGCGGGCCTTCTGGCGGGCCTGGCAGGCGCGGCTGACGGCGGCGGAGCCGGCGTGATGAGCGATGACATCCTGGCCCTTGTGCATCTGGAGGCACGGCTGCTGGACAGCTGGCGGCTCGACGAATGGCTGGCGCTGTTCCACCCCACCGGAACCTACTGGCTGCCCATCGACGAGGACAGCGATCCCAAGGTCACCTCCTCCATCGCCCATGAGGATTTCCAGGGCCTGGCGATCCGGGTCGAGCAGCTGATGCGCCAGCGCCGCATCTCCCAGGAGCCGCGCACCGAGACGATCCACTTCATCAGCAACATCGATGTGCGCCAGGACGACGAAGCGGCGGCCGTGGTTCACTACAACCTCTTGATCACCGAGCTGCGCAGCGGCGACTGGCGCCAGCGCGGGCTGGGCCAGACCCGGCTCTATCCCGGTCGCTGCCGGCTGACCCTGCTGCGCGAGGCGGGCGCCTGGCTGATCACGGAAAAGCAGCTGCTGCTGCTGGGCCGCCGCCAGCCGGTGGAAGGACTGTCGTACCTGCTGTGACAAGGAACCCCCGCCCGTGCTGACCCTCGCCAAGACCCAGCCCATCCCCGGCGGCATCGATTTCCTCGAACGCGAGATGCGCGCGCCGGGCCCCGACGAGGCGGTGGTGGAGGTGATGGCGGCCGGGGTCTGCGGCTCGGACAT
>CAXNKO010000081.1:0-7127 GCA_964202685.1 Caulobacterales bacterium | reverse complement strand
GAGACCCCTCATCCGTCGGCTTCGCCGCCACCTTCTCCCGCAAGGGGCGAAGGACCCTTGAGTGCTAACTCACCGCCTATGGGCGAAGGCCGGGACCCAGATTCCGCCTGGGCGATGCGCGCCGTGAGGTGAGAATGTACGGGAGCTGGGCCAATATTGACTGGCAAGCCACCGCCGCGGTGGTTCAGGCCGTGGGTTCCGTGGTCGCAATTGGCGCCGCGATCTACATTGACCAAGGCACAACTCGTCGTCAACGATTTGAGGCGGAAGCGGCAGCCATCCTGGCCGGTCGCAGCGCGCCTTTCGGATTCGTTAACCAAGGGAATTCGTCGGTGGGGTACAAACCCAGGTAACTCCAAGAGCTGCTCGAGTTGTTTTTTGTCAACTGACAATTGACGATCGTCACCATGGCGGATAAAATTGGACCGTGGAGATCGAGAGCATCCGCCATAAAGCGCTGCGGAGTTTCGTTGAAACCGGTCGCGCCAAAGGCCTGCCCGGCGACCTCGTCGGTCGGCTTCGCAATATGCTGGCCTATCTGAGCGTGATTGAGGTTGTGGAAGAACTGCACGCGCCGCCCAACTATGGCGCTCATCAGCTGGTAGGCGACCGCTCCGGCATCTGGTCGCTGACGGTGACCCGCAACTGGCGGATGACCTTCCGCATCAACGCGGCCCTGGCCATCGAGGACCTCGACCTGGAGGATTATCACTGATGCAGATCAAGCTTCACCCGAGCTTCGCCGTCCATCCCGGCCATTGGCTCCGCGCCGAGATCGTCGAGCCCCACGGGCTGAGCGTCACCGCCGCCGCCGCCAGGCTCCACGTCACCCGCCAGGCGATGAGCAACCTGTTGACGGGCAAGGCCGGGCTGTCGGCGGAAATGGCCATCCGCTTCGAGAAAGCCTTCGGCCTCAGCGCCGCCACCCTCTTGCGCCTGCAGGCCGCCTACGACCTGGCCCGGGCGCGGGAAAAGCCGATCACCGTGGCGGCGGCGTAGGGCGGGCCCCTGATCCACCCCCACGTCAAACCCGGTCGCACCCCTCCAAACGTGATTTGACGCAACGATGCATGGGCTCGAATTGCGCATTTTTTTCACCGCCACCGAAAACCGCCGCATCCAGCCCTAACGCCCGCCCGTCGTCACCCCGTCCCCGCAATCCCGGGCCGCGCAGAACCGTTCCCGCGCCGCCGCGGTCATGCGTAGCGACAGGGCCGCGGCCACCCCGTCGGGGTCGATCCGGCGGCGGCGGGATTCCAGCTTGCGCTTCAGGTCGTCCTCCGGCGCGGCGATCAGCGCTTCCAGCTCAGGCTCGGAGAAGGCGCCGGCCAGCGCCAGGGCGACCATCTCGCCCATGTCGGCGATCACCGCCTCGGCGGCGCCGCGCACCGCCGCGGCCGCCTCGGCGCGCAGGGCGGGGTCCTCGCGCATCTCGTCGCGTTCGTGGATCTGGGTCTCCACCCCCTGGCGCAGCTCCTCGGCCATCCTGGCCGCATAGCCGCCCCGCGCGCTGAGCTGGCGGGCCAACGCCTGCTGGCTGGGCGAGCTCGGCCTGGGCGCATAGGCCCGGCCCACGGCCTCGCGCGGGTCTTCCGGCAGGGCGAAGCGGATGGGGATCGACAGCGTGCCGCGCCCCGGTTTGCCGTCGATGCGGGCGGGTTTGAACCGGAACGCCGGGGCCAGATTGAGCGCCGCGGTCCCGAACCCCAGCCCCGCCGGCGCCTCGGCCCCCACCATGCAGGCCTCGGCCCGGCCCTCCAGACTGACCTCGCAGTTGAGCACCGCGCGCCCCGGCAGCCGCACCAGCTCGGCGGCCACGGGGTAGAATTCCTGCATCAGCTCGGGACTGGGCTGCGCCCGCCACTGCGGCGCCACCCCCGGCGCGGCCGCCGCCGCCGCCATCCAGGCGCCGATCATCAGGTACATCAAGGCATGGCCCTCCAGACCGCCTCACCCTAACGGCCAGACGGCGCGGCGCAAACGCGCCTGCGCGCATCGGTGAAACCCGCTAAACCCCCACCGTGCGCACCTTGCTGACCCACCTGACCCTGACCGACTTCCGCTCCTATGCGCGGGCGGAACTGGCGCTTGACGGACGGGCGGTCTACCTGGTCGGGCCGAATGGGGCGGGCAAGACCAACCTCTTGGAGGCGGTGAGCCTGCTTACACCGGGCCGCGGCCTGCGCGGGGCGGCCCAGGCGGAGTTTGGCCGCCGCCTGCCCGGCGAGACCCAGGGCCGCGCCTGGGCGGTGGCCGCCGTGGTGGCGCAGGACGGTGAGCCGGTGCGGCTGGGCGCCGGGGTGGAGACCGCGGGCGCGCCGCGCCGCACCGTGCGGCTGGAGGGCGAGACCGTGCCCCCCGGACGGCTGGCCGACCATCTGCGCCAGGTGTGGCTGACCCCGGCCCAGGACCGGCTGTTCCTCGACGCCGCCGGTGAGCGCCGCCGCTTCTTCGACCGGCTGACCTTTGCTGGCGAGCCCGCCCACGCCACCCACGCCGGGGTCTATGAGCGCACCTTGCGGGAGCGCACCCGGCTGCTCACTGACGGGCCCGCCGATCCGGCCTGGCTGACGGCCCTGGAGGCGCGGCTGGGCGAGGCAGGCGCCCAGCTTTCCGCCGGCCGCGCCCGCACCCTCACCGCCCTGCAGTCGGAGATCGACGGCCGCGGCGACCGGCCGTTCCCCCAGGCGCGGCTGTCGCTCACCGGCGAATGGGAGCAGCTGGCGCTCGGCGGCGCCGAACCCTCCGAAATCGAGGCCCGGCTGGCCCGCGCCTTCGCCGCCGGACGTGATCGCGACGCCGCCGCCGGCCGGGCGCTTTCGGGTCCGCACCGGGGCGATCTGAGCGTCTGGCACGCCGAAAAGGACCGCCCGGCGGCCGAATGCTCCACCGGCGAGCAGAAGGCGCTGATTTTGAACCTGGTCTTGGCCCAGGCGGCGCGGCTTTCGCGTGCAGAATCAGCCCCGAACCCTATACTGCTGCTGGACGAAGTCGCAGCGCATCTGGACCGCCGTAGGCGAGGGGCGCTGTTCGATGAAATCTCGGCGCTCGGGCTGCAGGCTTTCCTCACCGGCACGGACGAGCTGCTGTTCGAAGAACTCAAAGGCCGCGCCCAGGGCGTCCGTGTGGACGCCGCGGGCCTGGCCATTCTGGATGCGTGATGACCCCCGACGAACCTGACGCCCCCGACCTCGGCCCCGAAGGCAATGGTCAGGCCGAGTACGGCGCCGATTCCATCAAGGTGCTGAAGGGCCTGGACGCGGTGCGCAAGCGCCCGGGCATGTACATCGGCGACACCGACGACGGCTCGGGCCTGCACCACATGGTCTATGAGGTGGTGGACAACGCCATCGACGAGACCCTGGCCGGCTGGGCCAGCCGGGTGGAGGTGATCCTCAACGCCGACGGCTCGGTCACCGTCACCGACGACGGCCGCGGCATTCCGGTGGACATCCATGAGGGCGAGGGGGTCTCGGCCGCCGAGGTGATCATGACCCAGCTGCACGCCGGCGGGAAATTCGACCAGAACTCCTACAAGGTCTCCGGCGGCCTGCACGGGGTGGGCGTCTCGGTGGTCAACGCCCTGTCGAAATGGCTGAAGCTGCGCATCTACCGCGGCGGCCGCAGCTACGAGATGGAGTTCCGCCACGGCGACCCGGTCGCCCCCCTGGCGGAGACCGGGGTGGCGCCCACGCGCGCCAACGGCGAGCCGCTGTCCGGCACCGAGGTCACCTTCCTGCCCTCCACCGACACCTTCCACGGGGTGGAATTCGACCGCAAGACCCTCGAGCACCGGCTGCGCGAACTGGCCTTCCTCAATTCCGGCGTCACCATCTGGCTGAAGGACAACCGCGACGCCGAACCCTTCGAGGAGGTGATGAGCTATGAGGGCGGGGTGGAGGAGTTCGTCCGCCACCTGGACAAGGCCCGCACCGGGCTGCTCAAGGCGCCCATCGTCATCCGCGGCCAGCGCGACACGGTGCAGATAGACCTCTCGCTGTGGTGGAACGACGGCTACCACGAGAACGTGCTGTGCTTCACCAACAACATCCCCCAGCGCGACGGCGGCACCCACCTGGCGGCCTTCCGCTCGGCGCTGACCCGCATCATCACCGGCTATGCGGAAAGCTCCGGCGCCGCCAAGCGCGAGAAGGTGTCGCTGTCCGGCGAGGACGCCCGCGAGGGCCTGACCTGCGTGCTGTCGGTGAAGGTGCCCGACCCCAAGTTTTCCTCCCAGACCAAGGACAAGCTGGTCTCCTCCGAGGTGCGCCCGGCGGTGGAGGGCCTGGTCTCCGAGGGCCTCGGCCAGTGGTTCGAGGAGCATCCCACCGAGGCCAAGCTGGTGGTGCACAAGATCGCCGAGGCCGCCGCCGCCCGCGAGGCGGCCCGCAAGGCCCGCGACCTCACCCGGCGCAAGACCGCGCTGGACATCACCTCGCTGCCCGGCAAGCTGGCCGACTGCCAGGAGAAGGACCCGGCCAAGTCGGAGCTGTTCCTGGTCGAGGGCGATAGCGCCGGCGGCTCGGCCAAACAGGCCCGCAACCGCGAGAACCAGGCGGTGCTGCCCCTGCGCGGCAAGATCCTCAATGTGGAGCGGGCCCGCTTCGACCGCATGCTGGGGTCGGACCAGATCGGCACCCTGATCACCGCGCTGGGGGCCGGGATCGGCCGCGACGACTTCAATATCGACAAGATCCGCTACCACAAGATCGTGGTGATGACCGACGCCGACGTGGACGGCGCCCACATCCGCACCCTGCTGCTGACCTTCTTCTTCCGCCAGATGCCGCAGGTGATCGAGCGCGGCTATCTGTATATCGCCCAGCCGCCGCTCTATAAGGCCTCCAAAGGCAAGGCCTCCCGCTACCTCAAGGACGAGGGCGAGATGGAGACCTATCTGATCGACGAGGGCGTCGACGGGGCGGTGCTCACCCTGGGGTCCGGCGAGGCCCTGGCCGGCAAGGACCTGCTGTCCCTGGTGATGAGCGCCCGCGGCGCCAAGGCCAATGTGGAGCGGCTAGCCGCACGCGCCCCGGCCTTCGCCGTCGAGCAGGCGGCCCTGGCCGGTCTGCTGGGCGAGAACGGCGACATCGCCGCCGCCGCGCGCCGGCTTGACCTCTATGCCGAGGAGGGCGACGGCGCCTGGTCCGGCGAGAAGAGCCCGTTCGGCGGCTACGCCTTTTCCCGCATCAAGCGCGGCGTCACCGAGCGGGTGGTGCTGGACGAACTGTTGCTGCACGCCGCCGACGCCCGGCGGCTGGCCGAGCGCACCGAGGGCATGGCCCAGAGCTTCGCCACCCCGGCCAACTTCATCCGCCGCGACCGCGCCACCACGGTGCGCGGCCCCATCGACCTGTGCAACGCGGTGATGGAGGCCGGCCGCCGCGGCCTGTCCATCCAGCGCTACAAGGGCCTGGGGGAGATGAACCCCGACCAGTTGTGGGAGACCACCCTCGACGCCGACGCCCGCACCCTCCTGCAGGTCCGGGTCAACCACGCCGACGACGCCGACTCCATGTTCACCCGGCTGATGGGCGACCTGGTGGAGCCCCGCCGCGAGTTTATCCAGGAAAACGCCCTGGACGCCGAGGTGGACGTTTAGGCGGCCAGCTTCGGCGCGGGTCCCACATAGCGCGACTGTGGCCGGATCAGGCGCCCGCCCAGCCCCTGCTCGCGGGCGTGGGCGATCCAGCCGGCCACCCGGCCCATGGCGAACACCCCGGTGAACGCCGCCGGCGGAAACGCCAGCGCCTCCAGCAACAGGGCGGTGTAGAGTTCCACATTGGTCTGCAGCGGCCGGTCGGGTTTGCGCGCCTTGAGGATCGCCAGGGCCGCGGCCTCCACCGCCTCGGCGAAGGCCAGCCGCCCGGGCAGGCGCTGGGAGCCCTCGCCCAGCCGACGCACCGCCGCCTTCAGCGCATCGGCGCGGGGGTCGCGCACCCGGTAGATGCGGTGGCCGAAGCCCATCAGCCGGTCCCCCCGGGCCAGCGCCGCCTCCAGCCAGGCGCGGGCGTTCTCCGGCTTGCCGATCTCGTCCAGCATCTCGATCACCGGCCCGGGCGCGCCGCCATGCAGCGGGCCCTTGAGCGCGCTGATCCCACCCAGCACCGCCGAGGTCAGACCGGCCTGGGTGGAGGCGATCACCCGGGCGGCGAAGGTCGAGGCGTTGAGCCCATGGTCGCACACGGTGACCAGATAGGCGTCCAGGGCCGCGGCCTCCCCCGGGCTGGCCGGGCGCCCCCGCAACATGCGCAGCACGTCCGCCGCGTGCCCCAGGGCCGGATCGGGGGCCAGCAAGGCGCCGCCGCCTTTCGCCCGCACCACCGCGGCGGTGAACACCGCCGGCGCCGCCACCAGCCGCAGCGCCGTGGCCAGGTCGTCCCCGTCGGCCAGCCGCGCGGTGAGCGCCCGCATGGCCTCCACCGGGTTCAGCGACAACAGCCGCGCGTCCAGGGCCGCTGTCTCGGCGAACACCTCCGCCCGCGCCGCCCCCAGCGCCGCCGCCAGGTCCGCCGGCAGGTCGGGAAAGAAGCCGTCGAACAACAGCCGCGCCACGTCCTCGAACCGCAGCTTTCCCGCCAGTTCGTCCAGGGAACGGCCGCGGATCACCAGCCGGCCGGCCTGGCCGTCCACTTCCGACAGCACCGTCTCGGCCGCAACCACGCCTTCCAGTCCGTTGAGCGCGTCGATCATCGCCTTCTCCCGCATCTTCGCTTGCGCTGGGAAACCTGTGGCGCCAAACTCAGTCCATCAATCTTGATCAATATAATCAATATCAATGTCAGAATGGATCGCCGCCGAGGACGCCTGGACCCGCCTGGGGGTGCGTCCCCAGACCCTCTACGCCTATGTGAGCCGCGGCCGGGTGCGGGCGCGACCGAACGCCGACGATTCGCGTCGCAGCCTCTACAGCGCAACCGACATCGACGGCCTCGCCGCGCGCCGCAAGCGCAGCCGCCGGCCGGCCGATGTGGCCGCCGGCGCCGTCGCCTGGGGCGAGCCGGTGCTGGACTCCGCCATCACCACGGTGGTGGAGGGCCGGCTCTTCTATCGCGGCCGCGACGCCGTGGGCCTGGCGCAGACCGAGACGCTGGAATCCGTCGCCCGCCTGCTGCGTGGCGGTCATG
>CAXNKO010000080.1:0-7154 GCA_964202685.1 Caulobacterales bacterium | reverse complement strand
CAGGTCCGGCCAGCCCTCGAAGCGGACCAGTCCCAGGGGCTCGACCCGGTCGCCCAGTTCGTAACTGGCCAGGCCGATGACGCCGCCCTGGAACGGCGGCCCCTCGGTCAGCGGCGGGCCGGTGGCGCCGAGCAGCTCGGCGAGGGCGTCGAAGGCGTCGCGGGGATCGGCGCCGTCAAGCGTCAGTGTGCGGTCGGGGTCGCGGGCCAGATAGGCCCAGCGCGCGCCCGCGCCGGCGCCGGCGAGCCCCACCGCCCAGGGCTGGTCGGCGAAGGCCGAGAGCGCCACGTCCGGCTCGCGCCAGGGGGCTTCGAGGCGGACGGCGTGCAGGGGAGGGAGGTCCGTCTGGATATCCATGCCCGCCCGCGCTCAGTACCCCTTCAGGTCCGGATCCAGGGTCAGGCCGGCGTCGAGCTGGACCCCGAAGGAATTCAGCATCATGCAGACCTGGGTGTAGTTGCCGGCGGTGAACACCACGTCCATGCACTGCTTGTCGCTGAAGCTGGCCTTGAGCGCCGCCCAGGCGGGGTCGGTGATGAAGTGGCCGTGGTGCAGTTCGTCGCAGGCCTGCAGCAGCGCCTTGTCGGCGGCGCTCCAGCCGGGGGCGTCGGGGCCGGCCTTGATCGCCTCGATCTCCGGGTCGGTGAGGCCCGCGGCCTTGCCGATGCGCACATGCTGGGTCCACTCATAGCCCGAGCGGCAGAGGTAGCCGATGCGCAGGATGACGATCTCCCGCTCCCGGGCGGGCAGGTCATTGCGCCTGGACAGCACATATTCCCCCCAGGCCAGGAAGCCCTTCAGCGCCTTGGGCGCGCGGGCCAGGGTGCGGAAGATATTGGACACGTCGCGCCGCGCCCGCATGGCCGCCAGCACCTCGTTCTGTTCGTCGTTCATCTCGGCGTCGGTAAGCGGGGTGAAGCGGGGGGTGGTCAGTCGCATGGGAGCCTCCAGCGTGGGGTGTTCGCCGCAGATAAGGCGCGGGCGGGCGGCAGGGCCAGCGATCTTTGCGGGGGACGCAAGGCAATCGGATGAACGCGCAAACGTCGGACCGCTCGCAGCCCTGGCCGGCGCCCCGGCGCGCCAGCCATCGTCCGGGGGTGATCACGCCGCTCATTCGCAGACATGGCCCGGCGCGGATCACGACCTGTGCGCCAGCCCCTTTCGAAGCGCCGACACCTGCAAGCTTACGTCGGTTGGCAATTTTTTCAGCTGGCGGCCGGCGCCTTCCCGGGCCGGCCCTGGGGCGTGGGTCCCGGGCACTTTTCTGCGTATTGTCATACCCTTAGGGATCTTCCAGAGCTTCGAGGTCCCAACGCCAGGCGCCAACCGGGGCGCCGACCAGTCGGCGCCAACCATGCGCGCCGGCGGGGTCAGGGGCGGGATGAACAATGAGAACAAACAGAGAATACCACACCTGCGCCACAAGGCAAGGTTTTCGGTGCAGGTCCGCTGGCGGCGGGGCAGGATCCGGCGACGGTTGGGCGGTCGCGGTCGGCCGGTTCGCCCGATTGCCCCGCCGGCGGACGAGCGGGCGCCTCAGAGGCCGGCGCGGACGCCCAAGGCCTTGTTGCCGACGTGGATCAGGGCGCCCAAGGCGATCGACAGCAGGATAGAGGTCATCGGCCGCCAGAAAAGCACATAAGAGGAAAGCTGATTCGGCGGCAGATTGTACTTTGCCGTCATGTAGGTATCGCCCAGGAGAAAATAAATCAGCAAGCACGACACACAGAATCTGATTTTGAAGTCATTCATGATCAACAGGGATAATGACCACAGACAGGCGAGGCTCCAGATCATGGCGATCATGTTATCAGTAGAATTTATATACCAAGATTCTTTGAATCCAAATGTAACATAAACGACAAACAAAACAAATATTGTAAATATAAATCGAATATATTGCATCATATATTCTCACTATTATTTGTATATGGCATATATTTATTATTTTTCCGACGCCGCTCAATCATGGGCGAACTGAGTCAAGGACAGGCTGTTGCCGTCGGGGTCATTGAACCACGCGACCTGATCGCCCCCGGGGGCGGTCCAGACACCATGTTCGTCCTGATCCAAACGTGGAGAGCGGTTGAACGCGACGCCGCGGGTGGCGAGCCCGGCGATCTCGGCGCGGATGTCGCCGACCCCCCAGCCGAGCACGGTGTGGGCGCCGGGCGTGTGCGCCGATAGTTTCTGGATCCGCAACATGTGCTTGCCCACTCTAAAGACGATCGCGAACGGCGAGTCCTCCACGAGAGGAAGACCCAGGACGTCCCGATAAAAGGCGAGGGCCTGATCGGGCTTCGCGGTCGGTAAGAACAGCACGATATCATGATCGCTGAGCATGATGCTTTCCCAGATCAAGGGCCCCGCCGCCTAGGCCGCCGCCCCCCACAGCTTGTCGGCCACGGCCAGGGCCGCGCCGTCGCTGCCGCCCACTTCCGGCTGCAGGGCGCGCAAGCGGAATGTCCAATAGTGCAGCTTGTACTCGGTGGTGATGCCGATGGCGCCGTTGAACTGGTGCAGGTCGAAGACCAGCTTCTGGCAATGCATCTGGGCGTAGGTGGCCGCCAGGTCGGCGCGGACGGGATCGCCGGTCCAGGCGGCGTGCAGGGCGTTGTAGCGCAGGGCCCGCATGATCTGCCAGCACTGGGCCATGCGGTGCTGCACGGCCTGGAAGGAGCCAATGGGCTGGTCGAAGGCCTTGCGCAGCTTGATGTATTCGTTGGTGAAGATGACCGCGCTCTCCGCGGCGCCGGCGCATTCGGCGGCCAGGGCCACCCGTGACCACTGGCGCAGTTTCTCCCGCGCGCCTGCGCCCAGGCGCCGGCCTTTGGACAGGTCGGGCAGTTCGCGGAAGCGGCCATAGGGATAGGCCAGCGTGGTCTCCACCGGCTCCACATTGTCCGGGTCGATGGGGATCAGCACCACGCCGTCGCCGGTGTCGACGATGGCGTTCCTGGCCACCGACAGCAGCCGCTGGGCCTTGGAGAGGTCGCCGGCCAGCAGGGCGATGGGGCCGGCCAGCGGCGCGTCCAGCAGGTTGGGCGCCACCAGGGCCGAGGCGCCGGTCTCCACCGTCACCGGCAGGCGGGCGGCCTCCATCACCACCAGGGCCGCCTCCAGGTTGCCGGCGTCGCGGGCCGCGTCGAAGAAGCCGCCATTGACCAGTTTCTGCTGCAGATCGGCGGCGAAATAGCTCTTCAGGCCGCGCCCGGCGTCGGGGATCTCGCCATAGGGGGCGAACATCGACTGCAGGCTGGAGACCAGGGCCTGCTGGCTGTCGGTGAGGTCGAAGTCCATCTCAGGCGCTCCGCGGCAGGTTGAGCGCCCCGTGGGCGATCAGGTTCAGTTGCACCTCATAGGCGCCCGCCGCGATGGTCGACGACAGGTTGGCCCGGAAGAACTCGTTGAGCACATAGTCGCCGCCGGTGAGCGCGTCGGGGGTGTAGTCCATGATGAAGGCCTGCAGCTCCATGCTCGCCGCCGAGACGCTGACCCGGGCGATGTTGCCGTTGACGTCGTCGGAGCCCTGCTTCGCCCGCTGGTCGATGACGTAGTAGGAGAGCAAACGGCCCGCCTCCAGCAGGGCGGCGATGCGGCCGGCCCGCACGCGCACGGCGGAATCGTTGAACCGGCCCTCGGCCTGCAGCTGCGCCACCGCCCGGTCGAGCACCTTGCGGCCGATATGGAAGCGCGCCACGCTGACCCGCTCGAAGCGCAGCGCATAGGTGATGATCGGCCAGGCCTGGCCCTCCTCGCCCATGCGCATGGCCTCCGGCACCGCCACGTCGGTGAAATAGACCTGGTTCAAGTGCCCCTTGCCCACCAGGCCCGGGAAGGAATGCACCTCGATCCCCTTCAGGCTCATGGGGATCAGAAAGATCGAGATCGCCTTCTTCGCCGCGCCGGTTCGGGCCAGCAGGAAGCAGTAGTCGGCATAGGGCGAATAGGAGGTCCAGATCTTTGAGCCGTTGATCCGATAGGACCCGTCGTCCTGACGCTCGGCCTTGGTGGTCATGCCGGCCAGGTCGGAGCCGCCGCCCGGCTCGGAGAAGCCCTGGCACCAGATCACCTGGCCGCCGGCGATGCGGGCCAGGTGTTCGGCCTTCTGCTCCGGCGTGCCGTGGGCCATCAGCGCCGGGCCGATCCAGTTGACGTTCATGTACTGGGGCCCACGCGGTTCGCCGACCAGCATCATCTCCTCGGCGAGGATCCACTGCTGCCAGGCGTCGCCGTCGCCGCCGCCGTATTCGGCCGGCCACTGCTGGACCAGCAGGCCGCGCTCGGCCAGCTGGGCGCAAAAGGTGCGGGAATATTCGATCTGCTGCTGGGAGCCGTAGCTGTGGGGGGCAATATCGGTGGTCCAGTTGTCCGGCAGCAGCTCGGCGACGGTGTCCTTGAGCTTCTGGCGGTAGGCCTCCTGTTCCGGCGACCAGGCGAATTCCATGGCGGGCTCCCCAACTGACATTGCTATCCTCAACGCTTGGGCGAGGTTCGCGCAAGGCTGAAGTGACTTGCATCCCACCGGACAATTGAGACACTTCCGGCGCCGACCCGCGAGGACCCGCCATGACCGCCGCCACGCTCGCCCCGCCGCCCCGTCCGGCGCAGATCGTCGCCAAGCCGGTGCGGGTCGATGACGCCTTCGACAATCCGCAGGGCGTTCTCGACCTGATCGCCGCGCGTGCGCCCTATACGCCGATCTATTCCGCTGAAGGTTATGAGAAGGCCGGGGGGACCGAGCCGTGGTTTCGATACTTCTGGTACAAGTCCGGCGCGGAGCTGGTCCCGGAAGCCCGGCGGTTCTTCGAGAACCCGAAGTTCATCGCGGCCTCGAAGGAGGCCTTCGACGCCCAGGTGGTGCGGCCGACGTCGTTCTATCTCAACATCTCCGCGCCCATGCAGGCCGGCCGGCCGCACTTCGACCTGTGCAGGTACCGCGGCATGGACGAGACCCGGCCCTTCTGGCTGCAGGTGGCGCTGCACCACTCGCTGCTGTTCATGGATTGGACGATCCTGCAGTCGACGGCGCTGACCTGGTTCTATCGGGGGGAGGGGGGCGGCTACCAGTTCTGGCCGCAGGGGCCGGACAAGGCCGCGCAGACCATCGCCACGCCGCTGTGGAACACCGCCCTGGTCACCGACAACGACTTCATGTTTCACCGGGCCGAGGCGGTGGGGCCGCAAGCGCAGTGGATCGCGCCCGGCGAGCTGAAGGGCGATGTGGCCATCCATCACCAGGCGGACGGCGACTGGCGGATCGACGACCGCGCCGGCCCGCGGTTCAGCTTCGCGCCCAAGAACCTGCGCTTCTTCGTGATCTGGAAGGGGCTGGTGTTCAAGACCCAGGCCGACGCCGACGCCTTTGACAACCACACCGACGACCTGAGCCTCGACCAGGTCTGGGCGATCTTCGCCAAGGATTTCGCCGAGCGCGGCGAGCGGCTGGACATCCCCGCCGATCCGCTCACCGACCGGACGTTCCGGGAACGGATCCTCACCGCCTATCCGCCGCCGGGCCAGCGCTACTTCGAGGAGGCGCGGCGGGCCGACCGTTACCAGGGGGCCAACGCCCCGTGACCTTCGAGGCTTTCGAGGCGTTCTGCCTGTCGCTGCCGGCGGCGAGCATGGTGGTGCAGTGGGGCGAGACCCATGTGTTCAAGGTGGGCGACAAGGTGTTCGCCATGGCCGGGGTCGGTGACGGTGATCTCGACGGCGCCTATGTGTTCAAGACCTCGGATCTGAGCTTCGAAATCCTCACCGAGTCGGGCGCGGCGGTGCGGGCGCCGTACCTGCCCCGCGGCGGCTGGCTGGCGCTCAAGTCCCGGGACGCCCTCGCCGACGGGGAGCTGGAGGCCTACCTGATCCAGTCCCACAGCCTGGTGGCGGCGGGCCTGTCGCGGTCGGTGCGCAAGGCGCTGGGATTGCTGGCATAGCGACGCTTGACCGAAACGCCCGGCGCATGGGCGGAATCAGGCGACACTGGACTTTGGCATGACCGTTTCGTTCGAAGGTTTTCCGCGCACATTGGAGCGCTCGGCGTTGCGGCCCGGACGGTGGTTCGTGGCCGCCGAGGGCGCGCGGGCGCTGTTGTGCCTGGTGACCGGCATCGAGGACGCGGCCGATCTGGTGACGCTGACATTCAGCGCCACGGGGGTGGAAGTGGTCGATCTCGGGGTCAGCCGGCTTGCCGCCCTGTCCGGGCCCTTTTGCACCGTGGAGGACGAGGTGGTGTTCGCGCCCGGGCTGATGGAGGGCCGCCCGCCGTTCACCGCCCCGGTGCGCCGGGCGTTTCGGTCGGGGGCGCTGCTGCGGCTGCGCAACGGCGACCTGGGCATCGGTTTCGTCGCGGATCCGGGGGGGCGCTCGGAGATCGTTTCCCTGCAGACCGGCCAGCGGGCGGAGGGCTACGATCTGGTGTTCGAGCGCTGGTCGCTGTCGCTGCGGCGCGGCGCGGCCACCACCCTGATCGGCTATTTCAAGCCGCTGTCGTCGTTCGGCGAGCGGCGGCGGGTGTAGACGCCTACAGCCGCCGCGGGATCATCACCGGCAGGGTTTCATAGCCGCGGATCATCAGGTGGTAGTTGCGCCGGGGCTCGCCCACCACCTCGATGACCGGGAAGCGCTTGAGGATCTCCTCCCAGACGATCTGCAGCTGCAGTTCGGCCAGCCGGTTGCCCACGCAGCGGTGGATGCCGAAGCCGAACGACAGGTGGTTGCGCGGCCGCTCGCGGTCGATGAGGTAGCGTTCGGGCTCGGCGATCACCGTGTCGTCGCGGTTGCCGGAGATGTACCACATCACCACCTTGTCGCCGGCGCGGATCAGCTTGCCGCCGATCTCGATGTCGGTCACGGCGGTGCGGCGCATGTGGGCCACCGGCGACTGCCAACGGATGGTTTCGGAGACCATGCCGGGCAGCAGGGAAGGGTCGGCGTCGAGCTTGGCCCGCTGGTCCGGGTTCTGGTGCATGGCCAGCACGCTGCCGGTCATGGTGTTGCGGGTGGTGTCGTTGCCGCCGACGATCAGCAGCATGACGTTGCCGTAGAATTCCTTGAGTTCCATGTTCCGGGTGGCCGGGGCGTGGGCCAACATGGAGATCAGGTCGCCGGCCGGCGGTGCGTTGACGCGGGCGTTCCACAGTTCGGTGAAGAAC
>CAXNKO010000079.1:0-7179 GCA_964202685.1 Caulobacterales bacterium | reverse complement strand
GGCGAGGGATCGGCCCAGACCTGGCCGTCGCCGAACGGATAGGCGTTGGCCGGCACCGGCGTCAGCCTGTGATCCACCAGCCGGCTGGTCTCGGGGGTCATGAAGTCGAGATTGCCGGAATAGCCGGTGGCCACCGCCGGGCGACCCAGGGCCATGGCCTCGGCCATGCCGCGGCCGAAGCCTTCCGAGCGATGCAGCGAAACAAACACATCGCAATTGCGCACCAGGTTCTTGATCTCATTGTCGGAGAGATCGGCGTTGATCGCCTGCACCCGCCCGCCAAGCGCCGCCAGCCGCGCCTCCAGCGCCCGCCGCTCGGGCTCGGTGTCGGGCGCGCCGCGGAACTTGATCACGCAGTGCATCTGCGCGTCGGCCCGCCGCGCCGCCAGCCGTTCGAACGCCGCCAGCACCCCCATGGGGTTCTTGCGCTCGGAAAACGATGAGGCGTCGAAGAAGAACAGCACCACAAAGGCGTCTTCCGGCACGCCGAACCAGCGCCGGCCCAGGAAGCTCGACAGCTTCATCTCCACCGCCAGCGGCAGATGCGTCACCGGCGTTGCCACCGCTGGCGCGATGGCGTCGTGGATGAAGGCCGATGGCGCCCACACTTCGTCAAACCGCTCCAGGAGGCGCGCCCAGGGCTCGGGGTAGGAGGCCAGCTCCCAGGCCGGGTAGATGATGTTATGGGCCCGCTGGAAAATTCCAGCGTCCAGAAGCCGGCAGACCCGTTCGACCTCGTCGCCGTTGATGCAGAATATGTTCACCCCCTTGGAAAGACCGGAGCGGACATGGGGCGTGAACATCTGGGCGATGTCGGGGTCCGGCGGTCCGGCGGCGACGGCGACGTCCACCAGGCCGGGACTTGCGCCCGCCGCCCACAACGCCCGGCAGACCGATCGGGCGTCTTCGCCCCTGCCGGTAAGGCTAAAGGGGTAGCCGACCACGGCGATGTCGGGCAGGTCGCTCACGGACGCTCCAGGAACTCGGCCTCGGCCGCGTTGCGCAGCGCCTCCAGCCAGCCGTGGCCATGTCGCACATCCGGCTCCAGGTGCGCGCCCTCGGCCCAGCCGTTCCAGGCGTGCACGAACGCCAGCTGCGCCTCGCCAACGCGCTCGGCGCGGAGTCGCGCGAACGCGGCCTCCGCCCAGGCTTGAAACGCCCCCGGACTGGCGTGGTGGAAGATGCTGGCGGCGTCCTGTCCGCAGGGCGTGTCGTCGAAACCGGCGACAAGGCCCGGCAGGCGATCAGGCGACCCGGCGGCGACAGCCAGCCGCGCCAAATCCCGGTAATCGCGAACCACCCCCTGGAATCGGCGGTTGATCAGCGGACCCGGCGGCGGAATCGGCGGCGCTTCGGCGGCCCAGGCGAAGTCGACGCCGGCGTCGAAGCCCTGTGTCAGGGGGTCTCCCACCGCTGGGAGGCCGAAGTCAGTGAAGCGGACCAGGTAGAGGCCACCCAGCCCCTCGGCCTCGACCGCCTCTCGCAGACGTCCTACCCTGGACGGGGCGTCCCCCAGCGGTCGCCCGATCAACACAAGGGGCGCGCCACTGACCCGGACCGCGCGCGGGTCGGTCAGATATGGCGCGACAGCTTGAACGAGCGATGCGGCGTCCGCGGCCTCGGCCAGACACAGACAAAATGGCATGTCGGGCGCATCCGCCGCCAATAGAAACGCGGGGGGCGCGCCCATGCGGAACATGTGGCAGAATCCGGCGATCCCATAACGTCGGGCCAAGTCCGCCTGCTCCCGATAGCCGCCGCGACGAGAAGCCGTGTCCGGGAGTCGCGGCTGGTGGTGGCCGCGATAGTTGGGCAACGCCCGCGCGATCGCATCGCCCATTGCGGCCTGCGCGAGGTCGCCGCGGTGAAAGGCGATCACCCGAATCGCGTTCAAGACGTCGATCGCTTCGCCCCAGCGCTCGGCGATGCGTTGGCCATCGGCGACCGATTCAGCTTCGGCCGACGTGGCGATCAGCATCGCGTCGGGTTCGCAGACCGTCTGCAGCCCTCGCGCCCGCATCCGGAACGCCAGATCGCAGAGCGCGCCGGCCAGCGAACTGAACCCAGGATCGAAGCCTCCGGCCGCCAGGTAGTCCGCCCGCCGCACCGCCGCGGCGTGACTAGGCGCCGCGACCCTCCGCCGCGTGCGCGGAGCCTCGCCTGCGACAAGGGTCCCATCCGCCGCCACCCTGGCGCCGGCGCTTAGGGCGGCCCCGTCAAGATCGACCACCACCGGTGCGGCGAGACCCACCCCCGGCTCGGCCAGGGCGGCGCTCAGGGGAGTCAGCCGGCCCTGAACCGGCGCGCAGGCGAACAGCAGCCGCTCGGCGCTGCTGGCCCGCGCCGCCGCGTCGGCCCGGGCCGGATCCGTCGCCACAATGCAATGCAGCCCGCCCAGGTCGGCGTCGATGACGGGCGGAGTGGCCGGGACCGCGGTCGGGCGGATTGACCGCAACTCCGTGGCCAGCGCTTCATAGGCCGGCAGATTGTAAGCGGCGGGGTCGCGGGTGCGGGTGTTGGCGCGAAGCTGCTCGAACAACGCTTCGGCAGACACCCAGCGGCCGAACGACCCGGCAAAGCTCTGCGGCCGAACGCCCTCGGTGCGAAGCCAATGCTCCAGGCCGCTCCAGGCGGTGTCCGCCGCCTCGGGGTGTTCGGCCAGATAGCCCACTTCGTCGAAATCGGCGGCGGGCCAGGCGCCGGTGAAGGCGCCTTCGGTGACATAGTGGATCAGCGGGTTGAGCCTGCTGTCGCCCAGCTCGGGGTGCTGTTCAAGGTAGTAGGCCGTGTCGAAATGGGGGCCGGGACTGGCCAGCTGCCGGGCGCCGACGCGAATGAAGTGGGAGAGCGGGTCGTGTCCGGAGCCGGCGACGTCGCGGCGGCGCGCTGAGTACCAGGCGGTGTCGAACAGCGGATGCGGGTCATGGCCCTGCGCCGCGCCTGCGCACAGATAATGCAGAATGGGCGCCGAACCGCTGGCGCGGGCCTGCGGATTGCGCGCCAGATACCAATCGCCGGCGAACAAGGGATGCGGGTCCAGGCCCTCGCGCCAGCCCCGGCGCAGATAGTGGATCAGCGGATTCTCGCCGCTGTCGGCCACCTCATCGCATTGTCCGACGTAGTAGCGCAGGTCGAACAGCGGATGCGGGTCGAACCCCTCGGCGGCGCCGGAGAACATGAAGTGCTGCAGGGCCGACTGCCGGCTGGCGGCGATCTTCACCGCGTGGCGGGCACGATAGTCGCGGGCATCGAACAGGGGGTGCGGCGAGCGGCCCTGGGGATCGCCGAGCACCAGGTAGTGGGCCAGGGGCGGCCATTTTCCACCCATCAGTTCCGGGTTCTCCTGCAGGTACCAGGCCTGGTCGAACAGGGCTTTCGGCCGCACCCGCGGGTCGGGGCCCGCGCCGGCGTAGCGGGCCAGGCTGGCGGTGGGTCCGCCGCCAAAGCCCAGGGATTGCGAGAGCTTGCCGAGCCAGAGGCCGGAGCGGGCGATCTGCAGCGCCCGTCCGGGCCAGCGGCCGCGGGCCAGGATGCGATCCAGCCGTTGCTCCAGCCGGCTTCGCGCGGGGACGCCGGCGCGCCGGGCGGCCGCCTCGCGGAATCTGCGCCAGCGGTCCTGCGCCAGCGCCGCGCGGTCCAGGCCGGCGGCGCGGCGGCGCGCGAACAGCGCCTCTGCGTCAGCGAGGCCCAGCGGGGCGGTGGCGGCGGGCTGGGTGTCCAACGCGGCGTCCGTCTAGGCGCGGGTCAGGATCGAATTGACCAGGGCGAGGGCTTCGGCCTGTTCCGCCTGCAGCCCCTCGAGTTCGGCCGCGATCGTCTCGGCGCGCTTGCGGTGGAAGGCCTCCGACTGGCGCAACTCCACCAGCTCGGCGCGGGCGCTATCCAGGTCGCGGGCCGTGGGCGAGATGAGCGCGCCGATCGCCTCGCGCCGCCGCAGCAATTCGGCCCCGGCGGACTCAAGCGGCTGCGCCGAGAGCGCCTGATCGATGGCCGCCGCGGCGCACCAGCTCTGCACCGACGCGGTCAGCTCGCCGACCCAACCGTGGGCGTTCAGGGTCGGTCCGGCGGCGTTGTGGCGCAGGTCCGGGGTCAGGAAGCCATCGATCGCCTTGATCGCGCTCGCCTTGAGCGGCGGCAGGCCCGGACCCAGCGCCGACTCGATGCGGGCGAACTCGCCGCGCCAGTCGGCCAGCATCCGGTCATAGTCCACGAACACCCGGGGCAGGTCGCGGGTATAGGCCTCCGCCGCCAGCATGTAGGCGCTCCACAGCAGCAGGGATTTCTCGATCTCGAAGCCATCGCGCCGGGCGAGCGAACCGGCCACCGCCAGCGGATGGCGCACCGAGATCACGCAGCGCGCGGCGACCGCCTGGTCGTCCAGGACCTCGCGCCAGAACGGCAGCAGGGCGGTGATGCGCGGGTCCTTCAGCAGCGGCCGTGCGCGCTTGGGGAACTCCTCGGCGAACAGGGCGCCGGCGCGTGTCAGCCAGTCGCGCTCGCTGGGGCGGGGCAGGGCCCGATGCGGAAACGCGAAAACGTCGTCCCACGCGCCGCCGGCGGCCCGCAGGCGCTGGTCGTTGAACATGGCGATCTTCCAGGGCTCGAAATAGCCCTTCGCGTTGTGGGAATCGCCGGGCATGACATTCCGCGGCAGCTGGGCTCCGGCGAGCGCCAGCAGCTGGGCGGTCGCCGACGTGCCTGACCGGTGCATGCCCAGCACCAGATAGGCTGTTCGACCCCGAGCGGTTGCGGCCTTGGCGCGCGTCATCGTCGCTGCGCTCCTCCTTGCGAGGTCCCGCTCTATGGCCCGCCGCACGCCGTCGCAAGAGCGCACGGCGGTTGATCGGCACGGCCAATCGTTGCACACAGCAAAGCTCGCGCACAGGATGCCACGCCAGATGGCCGCAACGGTCCACCTCGACCAGATCAAGCTTGTGATTTCGGCGGCGGTCGATGGATCCTTCTACACGCACGTCTACGGGCCCCTGGATTCCGCGACCCATCCGGTGACCCATTATGCGCTGGCCGGCTGGCGCGAGGGCCGTGATCCGGCGCCCTGGTTCTCAACCGCGGCCTATTTGGCGGCGAACGGCGACGTCGCGGTCGCCGACGTCAACCCATTCCACCATTTCCTGGTGGCGGGCCGTCGCGAGGGGCGGGAGGTCAGCGAATCGATACACGCCGCCGCTTACTGGGGCGAATTGGCGCAGCGGGGCGGGGACGTCGATTGGGGCTCAGCGATCGCGCCGGTCCGCCAGGCCCGCCGCCGGGCAGTCCCCGACGCAGGTCGCCGCCGGGCGCCGTCGGCCACCCCTCCACCGGAGGCCCTCAGCCGAGCCGTGCGCGCAGCCGTGACAGCGGCCTTCGACCCAAGCTTTTATCTGGGCGCCAATCCCGACGTCGCGGCGGACGGCGTTGACCCCCTGGAGCACTATCTGACCTCCGGCTGGCGCGAGGGCCGTGATCCGAGTCCTCAGTTTTCCTTGGCGGATTATCTGGACGCCTATCCCGATATCGCCGCGGCGGGCGTCAATCCGCTGGTCCACTATGTGACCGCCGGCCGCGCCGAGGGGCGAACACCGCGGCTCGAGCTGGGATTCCGCTACCGGATGATCGCCGAGCTGGCGCCGCTCACGGAACGCGTCGCTCACGCCGCTTCCGCCTCCGCCAGGGTCGCCGTTGGGGATGATACGATGCTGGCGGCCGCGTTCGGCGGCTCGCGTACGGGCTGGCGCGACCTGCACCTGACATTCAGCCATGACGACTTTTCCACCAACCTGGGCGGCGTCCAGATCTGTTTGCAGCGCGAGGCCGCGCGGTTCGCGGACCTGGGCCGCGACCACCTGCACCTGTTTCCGGCCGCGCCCTGGCCGGTGATCCGGGCCGCGGGCGAACCCGGGCCCCTGGGAGTGCTGTGGAACGGGGAACCGCTCGGGGCCTTCGATACGCAGTGCCTGGTTCGCGCAATCAGCGAAGCCGTCGCAGCCAATCCGGCCGGCGTCCGCAGTTTCGCCATCCACAGTCTGCTCGGACACCGGGTCGACGAAACCATCGCGATCATCAAGGCGGCCGGCCTGAGTGAGGGGTTCTTCTGGCTTCACGACTTCGCCAGCCTCTGCGCCGGCGTGCATCTGTTACGGAACGACGTGGCGGACTGCGGCGCGCCGGCGCCCGACAGCCCTGCCTGCGGCGTCTGTGTCTATCAGCCGCTCCGGGGCCGGCACCTGGACGACCATGGGCGCCTGTTCGATGCGCTCCGGCTGACCGTGGTCGCACCCTCCGAACCGACCCTAGCGACCTGGAAAGCCAGCTGGACCTTTCCCGCCGCCGCCGAGATCGTACATCCCCACGCCCTACTCGCGCCGCGCGCCGCCGCCCCTCAAGCCCCCTCGTCAGGGCGCTTCCGCTTCGCCTTCGTGGGCCTGCCCGTGTCGCACAAGGGCTGGCCGATCTTCCGCGAGCTGGCGCTCAGGTTCGCGGACGACCCCCGCTATGCCTTCCTGCACCTCGGCGCGCGCGCCGAAGGCGGCCTGCCGGTGGAACATCACCCGGTCAGCGTGGGCGAGCCTACGCCCCTGGCCATGCAGACGGCGCTCGAACGTCTGGGCGTGGACGCCGCCATGGTCTGGCCTTTGTGCCGCGAAACCTTCTCCTTCACCGCCTACGAGGCCGCCGCGGCCGGCGCCGCCGTGGTCACCGGACCCGACAGCGGCAATGTGGCGGCGTTCGTCGCCGAGACGGGTCTTGGCTTGGTGCTTGAGGACGAGACCGCCCTTGAGGCCGCTTTCGCCAGCGGTGCGATTCTCGCCCTCGCCAGGAACGCCCGGCGGCAGGCCTTGTTTGACCTCAGATTCAGCGGTCTCACGGCCGATCTTGTCCCGGGCGGTGCGGCGTGAAGGTGCTCTGCTTCTCCAGTTTCACTTTTTCCTACCTGAACCGGGCGCGGGTTCTGTTTCAGACGCTGCGCCAGCGCCACCCCGAGTGGGAACTGGTCGCGCTGATAACCGACGAGACGCCGCCGGGATTCGTTTTCGACCCGAGCGCCGAGCCGTTCGATAGGGCGGTGTTCGCTCAGGAGCTGGGCATCCCCGACTTTTGGGCCTGGCTTTTCAAGCACGACGTCGTCGAGGTTTGCACGGCGGTGAAGGGTCCGTTCCTGCATCAGGCCTGTGGTTCCGG
>CAXNKO010000078.1:0-7189 GCA_964202685.1 Caulobacterales bacterium | reverse complement strand
CCCGGCCGCGGCCGGGATAGTCGACCTCGATCTGGTCAAGGGCGGCGACGGTCATTTTGCGGCGGGCGCCGCCGCCGGCAGGAACCCCAGGTCGTAGGCGCGCCTGGGATCCAGGGTCTTCGGATAGACGCCCTGGCCCGCCGCCATGTCGAAGAAGGCCCGCCAGCGGGCGTCGGTCATGGTTCCGATCCCGTCGCCGCTGTCCACCAGGCCGTAGGCGCGCATTTTCTCACGGGCCTGGTCCAGCAGCGCCTGGGTCATTTCCGGATTGTCGGCCTTGATCAGGGCGTCGCCGGGTGCGGGGTCCCCGTGCAGATAGCTGGCCCAGCCGGCGGCGCTGGCTTCCACGAACGCCTTCACGGCGGCGGGGTTGGCGGCGATCAGCTTGTCCGGCGCCAGCACCAAGGCCGCGTAGCTCGGGTATCCGTTGTCGGCCAGCAGGAACACCTTGGGCTTCACCTTGGCCACGGTCTCCAGGGTGTAGGGCTCGGAGGTGACGTAACCCTGCTGGGCAACGCGCTTGTCGGCCAGGAAGGGCGCGGGGTTGAAGGTGTATTTGCGCACCTGATCGTCGGTGAAGCCGTACTTGGCCTTCAGCCACACCCAGAACGCCGTCACCGAGGCGTCGGCGAGCAGGATCGGGTGGCCCTTGAGGTCGGCGATGGTCTCGATCCCCTGGCCCTCGTGGGCGATCAGCACCTGGGGATCCTTCTGCATGAAGGCCGCCACCGCCTTCACCGGCGCCCCCTCCTGGGCCAGGTTGAGCACAATGAAGCTGTTGGAGCCCATGCCCAGATCCACCGCGCCGGCGGCCAGCAGTTGCGGCACGTTCACCCCGGGCCCGCCCTGTTTGATGGTCACATCGAGGCCGCGCTTGGTGTATTCGCCGGTGGCCAGCGCCTGGTAGAAGCCGCCTTGTTCGGCCTGGGCCCGCCAGTCGGTGGCCAAGGCGATCGCGGTGCGGCCTCCCGCGGGCTTGCTGGCGGCGTCCTGCTTGGCCGGCGAACAGGCGCAGGCCAGGGCCGCGAGGGCGACGGTGAGCAGGCGCTTGGCTTTCATGGGACCCCCGGGGCGGCGATGGAGGCCAGAGCCTAGGGCGCTGCGCCCCCATCGCCAAGATGGACCCGCCATAGATAATGGACCCGCCATAGATAAAGGGGACGACGCAGCGGTCGCCCGCCACATCGCCCCCTCATCCAGACCCGTTGGGGGATCTGTGCCGTCGGATCGGCCTCGGCCTTGTCCGTGGGTTGCCCCATGGATGTCCGCCGCGCCGCCGGCCGTCGATGGTCGTCTTCCAGGTCGCCCCGGTTGCGTCTCCATCTTCGAACCGTCCGCCCGCTTGATCTTCCGGTTTCCCGGTCCATCCGCGCTGCAGCCCGCTCGACGTCTTGACGGTCTCGCCAAAGCCGCGATGTGGCAAGCTTGGCTATGAGAAATCAGCTTGGGTTTCCTGCCCCAGTCGGTTGATAAATTGTGGATAAACTGGGCATTGTCGCGGAAATCCGAGCTCTTTCAGGCGCCTGGTTCGTCCACAGGATTCCGCTGGCTCAGCCCCCCGCCATCAGCGCCTCACGGCGTTCCTCCAAGCCCAGCCATTCGTCCTCGGCCGCCGCCAACTGCGCGCGCGCGGCGTCCAGCGCCAGGCTGGTTTTCGCGAACCCCGCGGCGTCCTTGGCATAGAGCCCCGGGTCGGCCAACCCCGTCTCCAGGGCCGCGATCCGGCCTGGCGAGGCGACGATCAACGCCTCCAGTTCGGCCAGACGGCGCTGATCCTTGTAGGAAAGCTTGCCGGCTTTCGCCGCTGGCGGGGGCGCCACGGGCCTGGACGCCGGGGGTTTCGCCGCCGCCGGGGCCTCAATGGGTCGGAAGAACCCGGGGTTCTGGCTGAGGAAATCCTGCCAGCCGCCAGGCGTCTCCACCGCCCGGCCCGACCCGTCCAGCCCGATGGTGGAGGTGGCCAGCCGGTCGATGAAATCCCGGTCGTGACTGACCAGGATCAGGGTGCCCTCATAGTCCGCCAGCAGATCCTCCAGCAGGTCCAGGGTGTCCATGTCGAGGTCGTTGGTGGGCTCGTCGAGCACCAGCACGTTGGACGGTTTGGCGAAGGCCCGCGCCAGCAGCAGGCGGTTGCGCTCACCCCCCGACAGGCTCTTCACCGGTTGGCGCAGCTGGCTTTCCTGAAACAGGAAGTCCTTGGCGTAGGCCATCACGTGGCGGGGCTGGCCGCCGACCATCACCTGGTCGCCGCCCAACGGCGTCAGCACCTCCCTCAGGGTCGCGTCGCCGGCCAGGTCGGCCCTGGCCTGGTCGATATAGGCGATCTCCAGATTGGTCCCTGGCAGCACCTGGCCGGCGTCGGGGGCCAATTCGCCCAGCAGCAGCCGCACCAGGGTCGTCTTGCCGGCGCCATTCGGACCCACGATCGCCACCCGGTCGCCGCGCAGGATGCGGGTGGAGAAGTCCTTCAACACCACGCGCGGCCCGAACGCCTTGGAAATCCCCCGCACATCGGCGACGCGCTGGCCGGAGGCGCCCGAACTGGCCAGGCCCATGGCCATGCCGCCGCGGGCCTCGCGCAGCCGGTCGGCCTTGGCCAGCCGCAGGGAGTCGAGCCGGCGCCGGCGGCCCTCGTTGCGCGCCCGCCGGGCGGTGACGCCGCGGGCCATCCAGTGCTGCTCGCGCTCGATGAAGCGATCCAGCCGGCGGGCCTCCTCGGCCTCGGCGGCGGCGATCTTCTCGGCCCAGGCGTCGAAATGGGCGAAGCCGCGGTCCAGACGGCGGACCTGGCGGTACTCCAGCCAGAAGCAGCGGTTGGTCACCCGTTCCAGGAACGCCCGGTCGTGGCTGACGATGATGGCGGCGGCCCGCGAGGCGGTGAGTTCGGCCTCCAGGGTTTCGATCGCCAGGATGTCCAGATGGTTGGTGGGCTCGTCCAGCAGCAGCACGTCAGGGCGTTCGGCGAAGGCCCGGCTGAGCGCGGCGCGGCGGATCTCGCCGCCGGAGAGGCCTTGGGCCGCCTTGGCCGGATCGAGGCCAAAGGTGGTCAGGGCCGCCTCCGCCTCATGGGCCGCCACCCCGCCCGCCGTGGCGTAGTCGAGCAGGGTCGCGCCGGTGATCGCCGGCTCCTGAGGTACGAAGGCGATCCTCAGCCCCGGCTGCGCCGCCCGTTCGCCGGCGTCGGCCTGGGCCTGACCGGCCAGGATGCGCAGCAGCGTCGACTTGCCCGCCCCGTTGCGCCCCACCAGGCAGGCGCGGCCGCGCGCCTCCAGGGCCAGGTCGACCCCGTCGAACAGCATTACCGGGCCGTCGGCCAGGCGGACGTCTTTCAGCGCGAGAACGGGGGGCTTCATCGCCGGTGACATAGCTGTCCGGGCCGTGGGCGCAAGGCGCTATGGTTGTCAGTACCCGGACTCGTCGCCCGGCCAGGTCGCCTCCGTTTCGTCCGGTGGGCCGTCGGCGTAGCGGTTTCGCACCGGTTCGGCCGCCGTGCGGGAGAATTCCGCCGACAGCCCGTCGTAGAATCCGTTGCGGCGATCCGGCGCGGGTCCGGCCGCGACATCGGTCGGCGACTGCGCCAGGGGCAACAGCCAGTCGAAATCGCGCAACGCCAGCTCCTTGTGGGCTTCGACCATGAAGCTGCGCCAGATGGTGGCCGGCAACTCGCCGCCGGTGACCTTGCGCATGGAGCGGCCATCGTCGTTGCCGACCCAGACGCCGGTGGCGAACTCCGGCGAGAAGCCCACGAACCAGGCGTCGCGCCAGTTCTGGCTGGTCCCGGTCTTGCCAGCGATCGGCCAGCCGAAGTTGGCCCGCCGGCCGGTGCCGTAGTCGGTGACCCCCTGCAGCATCCGCAGCATCATGCCAGCCCGTGGGGGGTCATAGGCCGGAACCGGCGCTGAACTCAGGTGCAGCAGCACCCGTGCGCCGCCCACATTGCGGATCTCCTCGATGATATAGGGCCGCACCCGCGCGCCGCCCTGCTGGAAGATCTGGAAGGCGCTGGTCATTTCCAGCACCGACACCTCGTAGGCCCCCAGCGCCACGGCGAGGCTGGGCCGATCCGGCAAGGTGGCGAACCCGAACCGTCGCGCGATCGAGCCCAGGGCCTCGGGGCCGGCCTCCTGGGCCAGGCGCACGGCGACGGTGTTGATCGACCGGGCCAGCGCCGCCTGGACATAGACCGCGCCGCTGTAGCCGCCGCCGTAGTTCTGCGGCGACCAGCCGTCGATCATCAGCGGGGCGTCCAGCCGCACGTCGGTGGGCAGCACCCCGCGCTCCAGGGCGGCGGCGTAGATGAAGGGCTTGAAACTCGAGCCGGGCTGCCGGCGCGCCTGGGCGGCGCGGTTGAAGACGCTGCGGCTGTAGTCCACGCCGCCCACCATCGCCCGCACGGCGCCGTCGGAGCCCAGGGACACCAGGGCGCCTTCGGACACCCGGGCGGCGCGGCTGGCGCGCACCGCGCCGCGCAGGATCGCCGCGCCCCTGCGCTGTAGCCTCGGATCGATGGTCAGCCGCACCATCAGGTCCGGCGAGTTGGGGCCGGCCATGCGGATCGCCTCGGCGGTGGCGAAGTCCAGGGCCCAGCCGAAGTCGCCGTCGTTGGGCGCCGCCGTGGGCGCCAGGGCCGGCCGCGCCGCCATGGCCTGTTGCGCCGCCTCGGGGGTGACCCAGCCTTCACGCTGCATGCGCTGCAGCACCAGGTGGGAGCGTTGCAGCGCCTCGGGCATGCCATGATGCAGGGCCAGCCGGGTAGGGGCCTTGGGCAGGGCGGCCAGCAGCGCCGCCTCAGGCAGGGTGAGCTGGCCGGCCGGCTTGCCGAAATAGGTCCGCGCCGCGCCGTCGATGCCATAGGTGTTGGCCCCGAAGTAGATGCGGTTGAGGTAGAGCTCCAGCACCTCGTCCTTGGTGAGCAGCTGCTCCATGCGCACCGCGAGCACGGCTTCCTGGACCTTGCGCCGGAAGGTCTGGTCCGGGGTCAGGAACAGCGTCTTGACCAGTTGCTGCGACAGGGTCGAACCCCCCTCCACCACCTTGCCGGCCCGCTGGTTGGCCACCGCCGCGCGGCCGATCGCCCAGAGGTCCACCGCGCCATGGCGGTAGAAGCGGCGATCCTCGGCCGCCAGCATGGCCTTGGGCGCGTAGGCGGGCAGGTCGCTCAGCCGGATCTGGTCGCCGTAGCGGGGTCCGCGCGCGGCGATCAGGCCGCCAGTGCGGTCATAGAACCGGATCGCCGGCTCCCGGTTGACCACGTAGAGACCTTCGCGCCCGGGCAGGGCGGGCAGGTCGTTCAGATAGGTCCGCTGGAACCACATCGCCCCGCCCAGGGCCGCCACCGCCGTGATCATCAGGACCAGCGCCAGGCTGGTGGAAAGCCACCGGCGCGGCGGGCGGTCCGGCCGCGGCGCCTTGCCGCCGCCACGGCCAAAGGCTTCGGCCGGTTCGGAGGCGGGGTCTGGCGGGGGACGATTCACCGGGCGGTCGAGCCTCAATGCGATTAGCCTAGCGGCGTGTTTCGGTTTAGGACGCCCTGCAGATGCCGACGAGACCTTTCTGGCAGGTGAAGTCCCTGGCGCAGATGACGGTGCGCGAGTGGGAGAGCCTCTGCGACGGCTGCGGGCTGTGCTGCTTGGTGCGCTTCGAGGACGAGGACACCGGCGAGATCATTCCGACGCGGGTGCATTGCCGCCTCTACGACCCGGAGGCCTGCCGCTGCAGCGACTACGCCAGCCGCAAGGCCCATGTGCCGGACTGCGTCAAGCTCACCCCGCACAATATCGAGGCGCTGGAGTGGATGCCGTTGAGCTGCGCCTACCGCCGCCTGCACGAGGGGCGCGGCCTGGCCGACTGGCACCCGCTGGTGTCCGGCGACCCGGAGAGCGTGCATGCGGCCGGGGTCTCGGTGCGGGGCCAGACGGTCAGCGAGACCACGCTCGAGGATCCCCAGGACGCGCTGGGGTTCGCGGCCTGGGACCTCACCGAGGAGCGGGGACGCGATTAGAGCCCTTCCCACTCACGATGGATCATCGTGAGTGGGCAAGAAGGGCTCTCACTCTGAGTGGCGACCCTGTTTATCCCGGCTGGCTTGATTCAAGCCAGACGGGACAGGGTCTAGAGCGGCTTGCTCATCAGGGCCTCGGCGCGCCGCTTCATCTCATCCAGGTTGGCGGCCTTGAAGTCGATGGCGGCCTGGATACAGCCGGCGTCCTGGTAGCGGCGCAGGTTGTCGCGCAGGCTGGAGTCGTCGCCCTGCTGGGTGCGGATGGAGCGGGGGATCTTGCGGCCGGCCATGGCGTCCAGCTGCTCGCCGCCGGTCTTGATCTCTTCCGGGGTGACGCCGCTGGGGTGCCAGATGTCGGCGTACTTGGCCGCGCGGCGCATGGGGGCGGGGGCCAGGCCCCGGGCGCCGATCCAGAACGGTGGCCGCGGCGTCTGCACGGGGGTCGGCTCGAAGCGGATCTTGGAGGCCTTGGTGAAGCGGCTGTCGTGGGACAGCTCGCCGCCCTTCCAGCAGGCCATGAAGGTGTCCAGGGCGTCGTCGGTGGCCGCGCCGCGGGGTTCGAAGAACTCGCTGCGGCCCAGGGCCTGGAACTCGCGCCGGGCCCAGCCGGTGCCGATGCCCAGGTCGAGGCGGCCGTTGGAGAGCACGTCGATGGTGGCGAGCATCTTCGCCTGCAGCACCGCGTCGCGGTAGGGGATCACCAGCACGCCGGTGCCCAGGCGGATCTTCTTGGTGGTGGCGGCCACATAGGCCAGGGTGGTGAGGATCTCCAGCCAGACGTCGCCGTAGACCGGCTTGTAGCCCTCCATGCCGATCACATGGTCGGTGAGCCACAGGCCCTCGAAGCCCATGTCCTCGAACAGCGGCGCGGCGCGGACCGCGGCTTCGCAATAGTCGCCTTCGTTGGGCAGCACGACGTCAAGTCTCACGGGGATGTCCTCACCTCAGTTTGCGTGGCGACGGTTATGCCAGGCCGGGGCTCGCGGCAAGCCGTGGGAAGCGGCCTCTTTCGGACCCGCGCCGAATATGCATGCTCGTCCCTGGGGCAGGAGAGCCGGCGATGCGTTTCAAGGGTCAGAACATCCTGGTCACCGGCGCCAGCGAGGGGATTGGCGCGGCCACGGCCCGGGGCCTGGCCCGGGAAGGCGCGCATGTGATCATGGTGGCGCGGCGGCCCGACGTGCTGGC
>CAXNKO010000077.1:0-7219 GCA_964202685.1 Caulobacterales bacterium | reverse complement strand
ATAGGTTACATGTCACCATTTCGGGAGCTTGGATCGTGGCCGCGACATCCCCGCCCAAACCTTCACGTGACCCCAAGCCTTCACGTGAAAAGGTCCGCGCCTATCGCGAGCGCCTTCGCGCCCAGGGCCTGCGGCCGATCCAGATCTGGGCGCCCGACGTCCGTTCGTCCGCCTTCCGCGCCGAGGCCCATCGCCAGTCGCTGCTGGTCGCCACCAGCCCGCAGGAAGCCGACGATCAGGCCTTCGTCGATGCGATCTCGGATTGGACCGATGAATGAGGCGCGGCGAGGTCTGGACCGCCGCGGGTGGTGGTGACTATGCCGCAAAGCCCCGGCCGGTGGTGATTGTCCAGGACGACGCCTTCGACGCAACCGCCTCGATCACGGTTTGTCCCCTCACCACCAATCCCCAGGACGCGCCACTGTTTCGACTATTCGTCGAGCCCAGCGAACTCAATGGTCTGCGCAATCCGTCCCGCCTGATGATCGACAAGATCGCCACCGTTCCCAGAACCAAACTGGGCGTCCGGCTTGGGCGGCTGGACGACGCCAAGATTCTCCAGCTCAATCTGGCGATTATGGTGTTCCTCGGGCTGGCGGGGTCGGGGCGGCGAAAGGGGTAAGGGGCCGCATTGATTGGTCTGATCAGATGCACTGGCTGATGGGCCTCCCTCAGATCGCCCCACTGTCCCGCGCCGCCGCGATCCGCGCCGCGTCCCAGCCCAGCAGCTCCTCCAGCACCTCGTCCGTATGCTCCCCCAGCAGCGGCGGGCGCAGCTCATAGGCCACCGGCGAGGCCGACAGCCGCACCGGGCTGGCGATCATGTCGATCGCACCGCTGGCCGCCAGCTCGTGGTCCATCCGCACCTTGAGGCCGCGGCCCTGCACATGCGGATCGGCGAACACCTCGTCATAGGAATTGACCAGCGCGCAGGGCACCTTGGCCCCCACCAGCTCATCCAGCAGCTCACGGCGCCGGCGCGTGGCGATCACCGGCTCGACGATGGAATTCCACAGCTCGCGATGCTCGTGGCGCAGCTGCGAAGTGGCGAAACGCGGGTCTTCGCTGAGCTGCGGGATGGCCAGCAGCTTGCAGAACTTCACATACTGCTGCTGCACCGCCGCCGAGATGAAGATGTAGCCGTCCGCGGCCCGGAAGACCCGCGCCGGATGGCTGGCCAGGGTCGCCGTGCCATTGCGTTGGGGCTGAGCGCCGGTGACCAGATATTCCTGCACTACGTGGGACTGCAGATAGACGGCGGTGTCCATCAGCGCGGCGTCCACATGCTGGCCCTCGCCGGAGATGCGGTCGCGGTAGCTGAGCGCGGCCAGGATCCCCACCGTGGCGGTCCAGCCGGTGGTGACGTCCACATAGCTGGGGCCGGTCTTCATCGGCCCGCCGCCGGGAACCCCGTCGGGCAGGCCGGTGACCGCCATCATGCCCGACTGGGCCTGGAACACCGCGTCATAGCCTGGCCGGTCCGAATAGAGGCCGCCGTGGCCGTAGCCGGTGAGCGAGCAGTAGACCAGGCGGGGGTTGAGCTTGTGGACGGCGTCGTAGTCCAGCCCGAACCTGGCCATCACCCCGGGCAGGAAGTTCTCCAGCAGCACGTCCATGTGCGGGATCAGCTCGCGGATGACCTGCTGACCCTGCGGCGTCGTCAGATCCACGGTCAGGGAGCGTTTGTTGCGGTTGGCGACCAGGTGAAAGGCCGCCGCCCCCGGGATCGGTTGGCCGTCCTTGCCCATGGGCGCCGAGCCGTAGCCGCGGCCATCGTCGCCGGTTCCGGGCCGCTCGACCTTGATCACATCGGCGCCCAGGTCGGCCAGGAACTGCCCCGCCCAGGGCGCCGCCAGCACCCGGCTCATGTCCAGGACGCGGAGGCCCGCCAGGGCGCCGGTGCGCTTCACCGTCATGGCTGAGCCAGCGGATCCTTGCCCATGGCCACGCGGTTGCGCTTCGACGCCGCCCGCGAGGGGCCGAGGTCGTAGCTGGGCGTCACCGTAGAGCCACCGTCCACCGGCACCGTCGTTCCGGTGATGTGGTCGGCCAGGTCCGAGGCCAGGAACAGCACCGCCTTGCCGATGTCGTCGGGCGTGCCGGCCCGGCCGCGGGGGATATTGCGAATCTGCGCCTGGGCGGCCTCGGTGGCCACCCGCGCCTGGGTGCGTGGCGTCACCGTCAGGCCGGGGGCCACGGCGTTGATGCGGATGCCCCACTCGCCCAGTTCCACCGCCAGCGTGCGGACCAGATGCACCAGCCCCGCCTTGGCCGCCCCATAGGCCGAGCGGAACGGCATCGAGCCGTTCACCCCGGCGGTGGCGACGCCGATGATCACCCCCTTGACGTCCCGGCGCACGAACGACCGCGCCGCCGCCTGGCAGAGGAAGAAGAAGTAGCGCAGGTTACGGTCGTGGTCATGGTCCCACTCGGCCTCCGACAGCTCCAGCACCCCGCCGAACTTCGACGCGCCGACAATGGAGACCACGATGTCGAGGCCACCCAGGGCGGCCTCGGTCTCGGCCACCACCCGCTCGATCTCGCTGACCTCTAGGATATTGGCGGTGATCGCCACCGCCCGCACGCCCCGCGCGGTCAGGGTCTGGACCACGGCCCGGGCCCGCTCGGTCTCCCGGTCCACCACAGCGATGGCGCAGCCCACGTCGGCCAGATAGCGCGCCGAGGCCTCGCCCAGCCCCTGGCCGCCGCCCACCACCAGGGCGACCTTGCCGGTGAGCTTGAACAGGTCGCTCACGCCGCCGCGACCTGGCCGCCGACCGGATCGAGCCGGCGCTCGAACAGCTCGAAGATCCGCTCCCAGGCCCGCTCGGCGCTAGGCTTGTGGTAGGACTCATTGCCCGGCGTGGAATAGCCGTGGCCGGAGCCGGGCAGCACTTCCAGGCTGTACTTGACCCCGGCCGCGTTCAGCGCCTCGGTGAAGCGCGCCACCGCGGCGGGGCTCAGGTGCGGGTCGTGTTCGGCCACGCCCAGGTAGAGCTCGGCGCTGATCCGATCCAGCGCCAGGTGCGGCGAGTTCGGCTGTTTGGTGGCCAGGTAGCCGGGATGCAGGGAGGCGGCGCAGGCGATCCTGTCGCCCAGGCCCTGGCTGACGCTCACCGACAGCCGTCCGCCCATGCAGAAGCCCATCACCGCGGCCTTGCCCCCCTTGGGCGCGGCCGGGTCGGCGGCGGCGAAGGCCAGACAGGCGGCGATGTCCTCGGTGGCCTTGGCCGGGGTGATGTCGGTGTTCAGCGTGGTCATCCAGTCCATGTCGAGCACGTTTTCCACCGGGCCCTGGCCGATGCGCCGATAGAACATCTGCGGCATGATCACATAGTAGCCGACGCTGGCCAGCCGCCGGGCGTTGTCGAACATCGGCTCGCGCCAGCCTTGCCCATCCATGATCATCACCACCACCGCCTTGGGCGGTCGGGCCTCGGGGCAGGTGACAAAGGCCGGCATCTGGCCGTCGGGGGTGGCGACGGTGACGTTGCGTTCCAGCATGGTCAGCGTCCCTTATAGACCGGCTTGCGCTTCTCGTTGCGGGCCAGGCGGGCCTCCTTGTAGTCCTCGCTGGCGTAGAGGGCCGTCAGCGAAACCATCTCGTTGCGCAGGCCGCGGCGGATGACCTCGCCGTAGACGTCATCGACCAGCTGCTTGGCCAGCGCCACGTGCATGGGCGGCTGAGCGGCGATCTTCCTGGCGATCTCGAAGGTCTTGGCCTGCAGCTCCTCCACCGGACAGACGAAGTCGACCATGCCCCATTCGTGGGCCTGGGTTCCGCTGAGCACGTCGCCGGTCATCAGCAGGTATTTGGCCCGGCCGGGGCCGGCCAGGGCGGTGGAGATCACGCTGCCGCCTGAATCGGTCATGATCCCCCAATTGATCTCCGGCAGGGAGAGTTTGGCGTCGGCGGCCGCCACCCGGATGTCGCACTTCAGCGCCATTTCGAAGCCGCCGCCGATGGCGTGGCCCTTCAGCTCGGCGATCAGCGGCTTCTGGATGTCCAGCATGTCCAGCTTGCGCCGCAGGCTGCGCGACAGGTGCTGGAAGTCGCTGAGCCCGGTGAACCGCTGGCCGAGCGCGGCGGTGTCGCGTCCCGAGCAGAATGAGGCGCCGTTGCCGCGCAGGATGATCACCCGGGCGGACTCGTCGTCGCGGGCCTTCATCAGCGTCTCGGCGAACAGGGCGCTGGCCTCGTCGTCCAGGGCATTGTGCCGGTGCGGGCGGTTGAAGATCACCGAGCCGACGCCGTCGACCACTTCATAGAGGATTGGGGCTTCCGAGGTCATGGGTCTCACCCTTGTGAGGTCGTGTCGTCACGGCCTTGATTGAACTTACTTATTCACCGCCACCGCCACCGCCGCCCTGTTCCTCGTCGGCCCAGAGATCGCGGGGCAGGCCCAGGACGCGTTCGGCCATCCGGTTCCGGTGAATTTCGCTGGTGCCGCCGCCGATGGTGGAGGCCCGCGTCGACAAATAGGCCCGCGTCCAGGTGCCCTCGTAAAGGCCCTTCACGCCCTGGACGTCCAGCAGCAGTTCGAACAACCGCTGCTCGTGCTCCTGGCCCACCAGTTTTGAGATCGAGCCCTCCGCGCCCGGATTGTCGCCGCCGGTGAACCGCGCGACGTTGCGTAGACCGTGCAGCTTGACGATCTGGGTCCGCACCCAGGCCTCGGCGACGCGCTTGCGCAGGTCCGCATCGACGCCGAGGCGATCCTCGCGGGTCTTCAGTTCGCGGGTGATGCGGCGGATCGTGTTGGCCTGGGCGGTTTGCGAGCCCAGGAAGTTGGTCAGGTGTTCGCCCACCATGGTGGTGCGGTTGACCCGCCAGCCCTCATTGATCGGCCCCACCAGATTGCCCACCGGGACGCGCACATCGTCGAAGAACACCTCGTTGAAGGCGTGGTCGCCGCTGTTGCGCTTGATCGGCCGCACCTCGACGCCGGGCGCGTGCATGTCGATCAGGATAACGCTGATCCCGTCATGCTTGGGATGCAGCGGCCCGGTCCGCACCAGGGTGTAGAGCCAGTCGGCGACCTCGGCGTTGGAGGTCCAGATCTTGTGGCCGGTGACCACGAAATGATCGCCGTCCAGCACCGCCTTGGTGCGCAGGGACGCCAGGTCGGAGCCCGAGCCGCGCTCGGAAAAGCCACCCGACCAGAGGATGTCGGCGCGGCGGGTTGGCTCCAGCAGCCGCTTCTGCTCTTCCGTCCCATGGGCGATCAGGGTGGGGCCCACCAGCATCAGACCGCGGTTGCCGGGCAGGGCGCCCAGCTGCCGTTTGGCGATCTCGGCGTAATAGAGGATCTGTTGGGTGAAGCTGGCGCCCCGGCCGCCATAGGCCTCGGGCCAGTGCAGGCCGACCCAGCCCGCCTGGGCCATGAACGATTGCCAGGCGCGGCGCGCCGAAAGACCGCCGCGGCGGACCTCTTCCAGCCGCTCCGGCGTCAGATGTTCGTCCAGCCAATCCTTGAACGGCTGAATGAAGGCCAGATCCTCGTCGGTGGGTTGAAAGCCCAGGTCCTGGGTGTCGCCCTGGGGCCGCGCACCCCCGCGCCCGCCGGACGCCGCGGCATCGGCCATCAGCGTGTCGCCCAGCGCCCGCAGGTGCGTGTCGGGGGAGCCCAAGGTGTGCTGTCCATGCTTAGCGCGCCGCATCAGCAGGTGCAGGTCGTGCTCCCAGGTGACGCCCATGGCGCCATGAGTTTGCACC
Source organism: Caulobacterales bacterium (assembly GCA_964202685.1). GTDB lineage: Bacteria > Pseudomonadota > Alphaproteobacteria > Caulobacterales > Caulobacteraceae > Phenylobacterium. The sequence continues at coordinate 1,503 of CAXNKO010000077.1, read as the reverse complement.
GAGTCCGCCGCCACCTTTACCGCCGCGCCGGTGGCCTCGGCCTTGGCCAGCCTGGACGCCGCCGGGTCCGGCCAGCCTTCGGGCGCCGAACGCACCGCGCCCCAGATCGCCGAACGGGCGTTCTCGGTGGCGATCAGGTCGTCGGCCAGCTTTTGCTTGATCGCCTGGAAGCGGCCAATCGGCTGGCCGAACTGCTGGCGGTCGAGAGCGTGGGTGCGGGCCAGGTCAAGCGCCGCCTGCGCCACCCCCAGAGCCTCGGCCGCGATCAGGGTGCGGGCCACATCGATCACCCGCCCCAGGTCCAGGTCGCTGACCTTTTCCGCGGTGGCGCGGTCGAGTTCGATCTTGGCCATCGCCCGCGTGCGGTCGAAGGAATGAATGTCCAAACGCGTCACCCCGGCGCCGGCGGCGTCCACCGCCCACCAGGCGCCGCCAGCCGGGATCAACAGCACGTCGGCGCTGGCGCCCTCGACGACCTCGGCCAGTTCGCCGGTGAGCTGCCCGTTCGCCTCGATCACGGTTGTTCCGTCGCCGCCTTCGGCGAGCAGGGCGGCGGCGACAATCTTCTCGCCGCTGATCAGCTGTTCGCTAAGCCGGTCGCGGGCGCCGCCAGAGCCGGCCGTAAGCACCCGCGCGGCCAGATAGGTGGTGATCAGCGGAACTGGCGCGACCTTGGCGGCAAGGGCCTCCAGCACCACGCATTCGTCGCCCAGGCCCATGGCGGCGCCGCCCAGGCCTTCCGACATCGTCAGCCCCAGCAGCCCCAGTTCCGCCAGCTTGCCCCAAAGTTCCCGGTCGACATTGGGCCCACCCTCCATCGCGCGCCGCGCCGCGGCGCGGTCGGGGACCAGGCGCTGCAGGGTGCGGGCGATTTCTTCCTGTTCCGAGGTCAGCATGGGCGGGCGTGGTCCAGGTTGGTGGCGAGGCTGAAATCGGTGGCAGGCGGGCTCCGCCGCGTCAAAGTGGACTTCCCGCCCCACCCATGTCCGATCCACATAACTTGCCGCCGGATTGCGCGTCGGCGTCGGCGCGGTCACCATGCGGCGCGTGGCGATCCCGGCGGAGGAACCCTGTGACGGACCTGCCCCCCGAACTTCTGGAACTCGTCGATCGGCAAAAGATCTACGCCGTGCTGACCAGCTATTGCCGCGCCATCGATCGCGGCGACGTCGATCTGATGAAGACCGTCTATTGGGAGGACGGGACCGACGATCACGGCGTTTTCCAGGGTAACGCCGTGGATTTTGCCGAGACCGTGGTGACGGGCATCCAGCACTGGTTCGAGAAAACCATGCACATGATCGGCAATGTGCACATGGAGATCGATGGCGCGGCGGCGTCAGTGGAGTCCTACCTGTTCGCCTATCACCGGGTGAAGGCCGACGCGAAGATCGTCCGCAGCGTCTTTGGCGAGCGCTACGCCGACGCCGTGGCGGCGGCGGTCCAGGCCGGGACCGGACAGGACTTCCTCTACGGCGGCCGCTACGCCGACAGTTTCGAGAA
>CAXNKO010000076.1:0-7355 GCA_964202685.1 Caulobacterales bacterium | reverse complement strand
GTCGCGCTCACCGACATGCTGGAACGGGGCGATGAGGCCGGGAATGTCCACGCCGCCCTGGCGGAACCGCTGGTTTCGGCCGGCGTCGATCTGGTGTTCTGCGCCGGCCCACTGATGCAGTCTCTGTGGGAGGCTCTTCCTCCGACTCGGCGCGGCGGCTACGCGGAGTCTGCGGTCGATCTTGCGCCGCGAGTCGCCCGGGCCGCAGGGCCCGGCGACGTGGTGATGGTGAAGGGGTCCAACGGCTCGAAGGCCGGCGATATCGCCAGGGCCGTCGCGGGGCTGGATCCGACGAGCGGGGGCGCCTGATGTTCTATTGGCTCTACCAGCAGCTTTCGGGCGGCGACTATGCGCCGGTGCTGAACCTGTTGCGCTACCAGACCTTCCGCACCGGCATGGCCGTGATCACCGCCCTGGTGGTGGTGGTGGCGCTGGGCTCGCGGTTCATCCGCTTCATGCAGGTCAAGCAGGGCAAGGGCCAGCCGATCCGCTCTGACGGCATTCAGCGCCATGTGGTGGAAAAGGCCGGCACGCCGACCATGGGCGGGGTGATGATCCTGGCCGGCCTGATTGTCGGCACCCTGCTTTGGTCGGACCTGAGCAACGTCTATGTCTGGGTGGTGCTGCTGGTCACCGCCTCCTACGGCGTGCTCGGATTCATGGACGACTACGCCAAGGTCAAGAAGCAGACCGTCGAGGGCGTATCGGGCAAACTGCGGCTGGTGCTGGAGGTCGCGGTCGCCGTGGCGGCGGTGTGGATCATGATCGCCTACGGGGCGCGCACGCCGGAGTCACCCAGCCTGGCGACGTCGGTCGCCTTCCCGATTTTCAAGACCTTCCTGATCGACATCGGCTGGTTCTACCTGGCCTTCGGGGCCTTCATCATCTGTGGCGCCGCCAACGCCGTGAACTTCACCGACGGCCTGGATGGCCTGGCCATCGTGCCGGTGATGATCGCCGCCGCGGCGTTTGGCCTGATCGCCTATCTGGTCGGCAACTACGTCTTCTCCCAGTATCTGCAGCTTCATTTCGTGCCCGGGGTGGGGGAGGTGGCGGTGTTCTGCGGGGCGGTGATCGGCGCCGGCCTGGGCTTCCTCTGGTACAATGCGCCGCCGGCCAAGATCTTCATGGGCGACACCGGCTCCCTGGCGCTGGGCGGCGCGGTGGGCGCGGTGGCGGTGGCCACCAAGCATGAGATCGTGCTGGGGGTCATCGGCGGGCTGTTCGTGCTCGAGACCCTGTCGGTGATGATCCAGGTGATCTCGTTCAAGCTCACCGGCAAGCGGGTGTTCCGCATGGCCCCGATCCACCACCATTTCGAAAAGCTCGGCTGGTCGGAGGCCACCGTGGTGATCCGATTCTGGATCATCGCCGTGGTGCTGGCCCTGATCGGGCTCTCGACCCTCAAGCTGCGATAGGAGGCGGGTCCAGGCTCATGATCCCCGTCCGCGGTTTCGAAGGCAGGAAGGTGGCCGTGTTCGGCCTGGCCCGCACGGGCCTGGCCGCCGCGCGGGCGCTGCGGGCCGGCGGGGCGCAGGTGGCGGTGTGGGATGAGAACCCCGAGGCGCGGGGGGCCGCCGCCGCCGAGGGTCTGCCGCTGGAGGATATCAACACCTCGGACTGGTCGGCCTATGCGGCGCTGATGTTGTCGCCCGGCGTGCCGCTGACCCATCCGCAGCCCCACTGGACCGTGGCGCGCGCCAAGGCCGCGGGGGTGGAGATCCTCGGCGACGTCGAGCTGTTCGCCCGCACCGTCAACGCCACGGCGGATCACCGGCGTCCCAAGGTGATCGCGGTGACCGGCACCAACGGCAAGTCCACCACCACCGCCCTGATCGGCCATATCTGCGCCGTGGCTGGGCGCGACACCCGGGTCGGCGGCAATATCGGCTACGGCGTGCTGGGTCTCGACGACATGCACGCGGGCTCGGTCTATGTGCTCGAGCTCAGCTCCTACCAGCTCGACCTGACCTCCAGCCTGAAACCCGACGCGGCGGTGCTGCTCAATGTCAGCCCGGACCACCTGGATCGGCATGGGGGCATGGAAGGCTATGTGGCCGCCAAGCAGCGCATCCTGCTCAACCAGGGCAAGGGCGACACCGCGGTGATCGGCGTGGACGATCCCTGGGGCCAGCGGATCTGCACGGAAATCACCGCCGCCAACCGCCGCACCATCGTGCCGATCTCGGCCAGCAAGGCCATCGGCCGCGGCGCCTATGTGCTGCAGGGCCTGCTCTACGACGCCACCGGCGAGCGCGCGGTGGAAGTCGCCGACCTGTTGCGGGCCCGCTCGCTGCCCGGCCGGCACAATTGGCAGAACGCCGCGGCCGCCTTCGCCGCCACCCGTGGGATCGGCGTCTCGCCGGAGGACGCCGCCGAGGGCCTGATGAGCTTCCCCGGCCTCGCCCACCGTATGGAGACCGTGGCCCAACTCGGGTCCGTGCGTTTCGTCAATGATTCCAAGGCCACCAATTGCGACGCCGCGCGCCAGGCGCTGTCGAGCTACCCCAAGGTCTATTGGATCGCCGGCGGCCGGGCCAAGGCCGGCGGGATCGAGGAGCTGGCCGACCTGTTTCCCCGCGTCGCCCGGGCCTATCTGATCGGCGAGGCGGCGAGCGAGTTCGCGACCACCTTGCGCGGCAAGGCCGACGTCCTGGCCTGCGGAACCATCGACGCGGCGGTGCGCCGCGCCTATGCCGACGCCGCGGTCAGCGGTGAGGACGCCATCGTGCTGTTGTCGCCGGCCTGCGCCTCCTTCGATCAGTTCGCGGATTTCGAGGCCCGCGGCGAGGCCTTCCGCGCCGCTGTCCAGGCGCTGGAGGTCGCGGTCCCGCGCGCCGGGGCCCACGCATGACCGCCGCCCCCGCCCATGCCTTCGCCCGCACCGACCGGACTGTTTTCGGCGTCTGGTGGTGGACCGTCGACCGCTGGCTGGTGGGGGTGATCGGGGTGCTGATCGCCCTGGGGGTGATGATGTCCTTCGCCGCCTCGCCAGCCGCTGCGGCGCGGATGAACGTCGGCGATCCGTTCCACTTCGCCATCCGCCAGAGCGTGTTCGCCGCCGCCGCCGCGGTGATCCTGGTCAGCGTGTCGATGCTGGAGATCCGGACCATCCGGCGCGCCTCGTTCTTCATCTTCCTGGGGGCGGTGGGCATGATGATCGCCCTGCCGTTCATCGGTCACAACGCCAAGGGCGCCACCCGCTGGCTCGAACTGGGGGGCTTCACTCTGCAACCCTCGGAGTTCCTCAAGCCGGCCTTCCTCATCCTGGTCGCCTGGATGTTCGCCGAGGGCCAGAAGGGCCGGGGGGTGCCGGGAGTCTCCATCGCCTTTTGCCTGTTCCTGTTGTCGATCAGCCTGTTGCTGATCCAGCCGGACCTCGGCCAGACCATCCTGATCACCGCCTCGTTCGGCGCTGCCTTCTGGATGGCCGGCGTGCCGCTGTCCTGGGTGATGGTGCTGGGCGCGACCGCGGTGGCGGGTCTGTCCTCCACCTATTACCTGATGCCCCACGTGGCCCAGCGGGTGGACAAGTTCTTCAGCCCCGAGCGGGCCGACACCCACCAGATCGACCGGGCGGCCGAGGCGATCGCGGCCGGCGGCTTGTTCGGCCGCGGGCCAGGCGAGGGGGTCATGAAGCGCCACGTGCCCGACCTGCACACCGACTTCATCTATTCAGTCGGGGCTGAAGAATACGGCGTCATATTCTCGCTGCTGCTGATCGCCCTGTACGCCTTCGTGGTGATCCGCGGCCTCTACAAGGCCATGAAGCTGTCCGATCCCTTCGAACAGGTGGCGGCGGCGGGGCTGTTCGTGCTGGTGGGCCTGCAGGCGTTCATCAATATCGCCGTCAATCTCAACCTGATCCCCACCAAGGGCATGACCCTGCCGTTCATCTCCTATGGCGGCTCGTCCATGCTGGCCACCGGCCTGACCCTGGGGATGGCCCTGACGCTCACCCGCCGCCGGCCCGGCGCCTATGCGCCCGGCGAAGGCCTCGCCAACAAGGGCGGCCTCACCTAAAGCCAGGGCATGGACAAGATCGCCGTCGTCGCCGCCGGGGGCACCGGCGGCCACCTGTTTCCGGCTCAGGCCCTGGCCGAGGCGCTGATCGCGCGCGGCTGGCGCATCGTGCTGGCCTCGGACCAGCGGGTCGCCGAGTTCGCCGGCGACTTCCCCGCCGAGCGGCGGATCGGCCTGTCGGCGGCCACCTATCGCCGCGGCGATCCGGTGAGCATGGCCCGCGCCGCCCTGGCTATCTTTGGTGGCGTGTTGCAGGCCCGGCGCGCGTTCCGCGACATCAATCCGGCGGTGGTGGTGGGGTTTGGCGGCTATCCCTCCGTGCCCGGCCTGCTGGCGGCGATCAGCCAGGGCCGCCCGACGGTGGTGCATGAGCAGAACGCGGTGATGGGCCGCGCCAATCGCCGACTGGTCAATCATGTGCGCGCGGTGGCCTGCGCCTTTCCGGTGCTGCGCAAGGCCCCGGCCCGGGTCGCCGCCCGCGCCGTGGTGGTGGGCAATCCGGTGCGTCCGCAGATCCGCGCCCTGGCCGACGCCCCCTATGAGGCGCCGGCCCCGCACGGCCCGCTCAGGTTGCTGATCACCGGCGGCAGCCAGGGTGCGCGGCTGTTGTCGGAGTGCGCCCCCCAGGCCATCGCCCGGCTGCCGGAAGCCCTGCGCCGGCGGCTGCGGGTGCAGCAGCAGACCCGGCCGGAGTCCATGGACTTCGCCCGCGGGGTCTATGCCAAGGCCGGGGTCGAGGCGGAGATCGCTCCCTTCTTCAAAGACATGGCCCAGCGTCTTCGCGCGGCGCACCTGGTGGTGGGCCGTTCCGGCGCCGGCACAGTCTGCGAGCTGGCGGTGGCCGGCAAGCCGGCGATCCTGATCCCCCTGGCCATCGCCCTTGATGACGACCAGGGCCAGAACGCCCAGGTGCTGGCCGACGCCGGCGCCGCCGAGGTAATGCGGGAATCCGCGCTCACCCCCGAAGCCCTGAGCGCCGCCCTGGAGCGGCTGCTGAGCGATCCGGGCCTGCTCGCGCGCATGGCCGCCGCGTCACGCGCCGTCGCCCGGCCCGACGCGGCGGAAAGTTTGGCCGACCTCGTGGAGCAAACCGCGCGAGTCCGCTAAAGCAGGCGCATGAACAGACGCCCTGTCCCCTTCGACATCGGCCCGGTGCACTTCATCGGCATCGGCGGCATCGGCATGAGCGGCATCGCCGAGATCATGCTGCGGATCGGCTATTCGGTGCAGGGCTCCGACGCCAAGGCCAGCGCCAATGTGGAGCGGCTGCGCGCGCTTGGGGCCAGGATTTCCATCGGTCACGACGCGGCCAATGTCGAGGGCGCCTCGGCGGTGGTCTATTCCACTGCGGTGAAGCCGGACAATCCGGAGATGGTCGCCGGCCGGGAGCGGCGCCTGCCGCTGGTGCGCCGGGCCGAGATGCTGGCCGAGCTCATGCGGCTGCAGTTCTCGGTGGCGGTGGGCGGCACCCACGGCAAGACCACCACCACCTCGATGATCGCCGCCCTGCTGGACGCCGGCGGCATGGACCCCACCGTGGTCAACGGCGGCATCATCAACGCCTATGGCACCAACGCCAAGGTGGGGGAGGGCGACTGGATCGTCGTCGAGGCCGACGAAAGCGACGGCACCTTCCTGCGGCTGCGGGCCACCGTGGCCATCGTCACCAACATCGATCCGGAGCACCTGGATCACTACGGAGATTTCGAGGCGGTCAAACAGGCCTTCGAGGACTTCGTCGAGAACATCCCCTTCTACGGCTTCGCCCTGGTCTGCATCGACGATCCCGACGTGCAGTCGGTGGCGGCCAGGGTGGAGAACCGCCGACTGGTGACCTACGGGCTCAGTCCCCAGGCCGAGGTCCGGGCCGAGCGCATCAGCATGGGCCCGGAGGGGGCCCGGTTCGATGTGGTGTTCGCCCCCCGTGACGGCGAACGCGTTCGGATCGAGGGCCTTCACCTGCCCATGGCCGGCGAGCACAATGTGCAGAACGCCCTGGCGGCGGTGGGGGTGGCCCGCGAGCTTGGGGTCTCCGAGGCGCAGATCCGCGCCGGCCTGGCCGGGTTCGAGGGCGTGCGCCGCCGGTTCACCACCACCGGCCTGGCCGGTGGGGTGCGGATCATCGACGACTACGGCCACCATCCGGTGGAGATCGCCGCCGTCCTGAAGGCGGCCCGGGCGGTGACCGAGGGCCGGGTGATCGCCGTGGTCCAGCCCCACCGTTACACGCGGCTGCGCGACCTGTTTCCCGACTTCTGCGCCTGTTTCAACGACGCCGACGTGGCTATCGTCGCCGACGTCTACCCGGCCGGCGAGGCGCCCATCGAAGGCGCCAGCCGCGACGGCCTGGTGGAGGGCCTGCGCCGCTACGGGCACCGCCGGGCGCTGGCCCTGGAGGCGCCGGCCCAGCTGGCGCGGATGATCGCCGAGGAGGCCAGGCCCGGCGACGTGGTGGTCTGCCTGGGCGCCGGCGACATCACCGGCTGGGCCTACGCCCTGCCGGCGGAGCTTGAGGCCCTGGGCGGCCGATGAACTGGCGCGACCGCCTGCCGGCCGTTCGCGGACGGCTGATCCTGGACGAACCTCTGGCGGCCTTCACCTGGCTCCGGGTTGGCGGTCCGGCCGAAGTGATCTTCATGCCCGCTGACGAGGCGGACCTGGCGGGGTTCCTGGCCGGCCTCGAAGCCGGCGTGCCGGTGATCCCCATCGGCGTGGGTTCCAACCTGCTGGTGCGCGATGGCGGCGTCGAGGGCGTGGCGATCCGGCTCGGCAAGGGCTTCGCCGCCGTCACGGAGCTCGGCGACGCCAGGATCGAGGCCGGCGCGGCGGCGCTGGACTCCGCCGTGGCCCGCGCCGCGGCGAAGGCCGGGGTGGGGGGGCTGGAGTTCTACGCCGGCATTCCCGGCGCCATCGGCGGGGCGGTGGCCATGAACGCCGGCTGCTATGGCGCCGAGACCAAGGACGTGCTGCTGCGCGCCCACGGCCTGGACCGGCGTGGGCGCGCGGTGGTGTTCGATCAGCCGCAGAGTTTCACCTACCGCCATGGCTGGGGGGCCGAGCAGGGCGTGGTGGTGACCCGGGCCGTCTTCCAGGGCCGGCCCGACGATCCGGCGGCGGTGACCGCACGCATGGACGAGATCACCGCCCGACGCGAGCAGAGCCAGCCCATCCGCGAAAAGACCGGCGGCTCGACCTTCAAGAACCCCCCCGGCGATTCGGCCTGGAAGTTGGTGGACGCCGCCGGCTGGCGCGGCAAACCCCACGGCGGGGCGATGTTCTCGCCCCTGCACGCCAATTTCCTCATCAACACCGGCCAGGCCACCGCCGCCGAT
>CAXNKO010000075.1:0-7391 GCA_964202685.1 Caulobacterales bacterium | reverse complement strand
AGCCGACGCCGTCATGGGCGACATTCTCGAGGAAGAGCACGCCGCCGGTCCCTTCCGGATGCTGATGCACTGCTACACCAGCGGGGCCGAACTCGCCGCCCGGGCGGCGGCGCTCGGCGCCTGGTTCTCGGTGTCGGGCATCGCCACCTTCAAGGCGGCTGGCGATGTGCGCGCGGTAATCGCGGACATGCCGGCCGATCGGATCATCGTCGAGACCGACTGTCCATATCTGGCGCCCGCGCCGCATCGCGGCCGACGAAACGAACCCGCCTACATCAGCCATATCCTTGAAAAACTGGCGGAAGTGCGGGGTTGGTCGATCGCGGAAACCGAGCAGCGCACCGAGGACGCCTTTTTCACCCTGTTCGACCGGATCCCTCGCCCATGAGCGCCGTCCTGGAGATCACTGTCCTGGGGTCCGGCTCCTCCGGCGGCGTGCCCCGCGCCGACGGTGAGTGGGGCGACTGCGATCCCCAGGAGCCGAAGAACCTGCGGACCCGCTGTTCACTGCTGGTTCGCCGACGGGGCAGTGGGGCGGACCATGAAACCACGGTGATCGTCGACACCTCGCCCGACTTCCGGCTTCAGGCGGTCAAGGCAGGGGTCAAACGCCTCGACGCCATCCTCCTGACCCACGACCATGCCGACCAGATCCATGGCATCGACGATGTGCGCGCCTTCTTCCTGCGGCAGCGGGCGCGAATCCCCTGTCACATGGACGGCCCGACCACAAAGTCCCTGATGCGCCGGTTCGGCTACATCTTTGAATCAGAAGCCGGTTATCCGGCCATCTGCACGGCCCACGCGCTGCCGGCCCATGGCCAGACGTGGGCTGTGGAGGGGCCGTCGGGGGCGATCCCGATCGTCAGTTTTGACCAGGACCACGGCGGTGTCCGTTCAGCCGGCTTTCGGTTTGGCGGCGTGGCCTATTCCAGCGACGTGGTCGATCTCACCGACGAGGCTTTCGAAGCTCTGCAGAACCTGGACGTCTGGATTGTCGATGCGCTCCGCCATCGGCCGCATCCCACCCACGCCCATCTGGAACGGACGTTGGAGTGGATCGCCCGGGTCAAGCCGAAGCGGGCGATCCTGACCAATATGCACATCGACCTGGACTTCAATGCCCTGGTCAAATCCCTGCCGACCGGGGTTGAGCCGGCCTACGACGGCCTTCGCTTCGAACACCAGCTGGGTGAGGATTAAATTCAATGTCCCAACGGCTTAGGCTGGGTTTCCTGGCGTCTCGGAACGGCTCCAGCGCCCGGGCGATCATGGCGGCGATCCAGTCGGGGGCGCTCAACGCCGAAGTCCGCCTGATGGTCAGCAACAACCGCAACGCGGGCGCGTTAACGTTTGCGGCGGAGCAGGGGGCTCCAGCCCTCTGCATCCCCACCCAGGCCGATGCGGACGCCGCCGACGAAACTTTGCGGCAGGCGCTTGAATCGGCGGGCGTCGATCTGGTTATCCTGTCGGGTTATCTGCGCCGTCTGGGCCCCAAGACGTTAACGCGCTACCGCAACCGGGTGCTGAATATCCACCCGGGCCCGCTGCCGGCGTTCGGCGGCCACGGCATGTATGGTCGCGCGGTCCACGAGGCGGTGATCGCGGCCGGGGCATCTGAGAGCGGCGCCTGCATCCACGTGGTCGATGAGGAATATGACCACGGTCCGGTGATCGCCCGACGATCCGTGCCGGTCCTGGCCGGCGACACTGCGTCCGACCTGGAGGCGCGCGTCACCGCGATCGAGCCTGGATTTTTCGTGGAGACTCTTCAGCGGTTGTCCGAGGGAGATCTGGCCCTGCCAGCTTGAAGTGGCCCCGTTGGTCGCGGCCATATTTCTGATAATATTCCTTAGGCGCATAATTCATATCGGTGACTCCCCCTTTGAGCGGTCACGCAGCTTGTGCGAGGAAGGAACGCGACGCCATGGCAAGCGGGCGAGCAGCGAACCGGAGGACGAATGGCCGAGGCTGGCGATTGGCGTAATGAGCCGCACGGACTGGGCGCCCTGCTGAGCTTTCAGGCGGACGCCGAGCCGGATCGGCCAGCGCTGACGTTCGAGGGTGAGACGCTCACGCGGCGGGAGATCGACCGGCGCGCCAACCGCATGGCCCGCGCCCTGGCTGAGCTCGGCGTCGAGGAGAACGATTTCGTCTCCGTGGTGCTGCCCAACGGATTTATGCACCATGTCGTCACCTTCGCGATCTGGAAGCTGGGGGCGACGCCGGTGCCGTTGGCGGCGAAGCTTCCGGATATCGAGCTGCGGGCCATCGTCGACCTGGCCAGGCCGAAATTGGTGATCGGCCCCGATCCCGCCCGCCTGCCCGGCCATCGGGTGGTCAGCGAGATCATTCCCGACCCGGCGCTTTCCGACGCGCCGCTGCCGGAGAAGATCGCCACGTCCTGGAAGGCGATCACCTCGGGGGGCTCGACGGGGCGCCCGAAGCTGATCGTGGACGCGGGGCCGGCGGCTAACCTGGGCGGAAACCCGAACCTGGTGCTGAAAGTCGAAGCCGACGACGTGATGCTGCATCCGGCGCCGATCTACCACAACGCCACCTTCGCCCAGACAAACTGGGGCCTGTGTTGGGGCGCCCATGTGATCGAGGTGGCCAAGTTCGACGCCTTGGAGTGGCTGCAGCTGGTGGAGCGCTACAAGGTGCGTTGGGCCTATCTGGTGCCGACCATGATGAGCCGCATCTGGGCCCTGCCGGAAGCGCAGCGCAACGGCTACGATCTGTCATCACTGCGGGTGGTGATGCATATGGCGGCTCCCTGCCCGCCCTGGCTGAAGCAGGTCTGGATCGATTGGATGGGGCCCGAGAAGATCTGGGAAGTCTATGCCGGCACCGAGGGTGTGGGCGGGACTCTGCTCAGCGGCGCCGAGTGGCTCGCGCGCCCGGGAACGGTGGGCAAGCCGATAAATCCGGTGAGGGTTCTCGACGAGGAGGGCCGGGATTGCCCATTGGGGGAGATCGGCGAGATCTACTTCCGCCCGCCGAACGGCGCAGGCTCCACCTATCGCTACATCGGCGCGGAGATGCGCCAGCGGGAGGGCTGGGAGACCCTGGGCGACATGGGGCGCCTGGACGCCGAGGGGTACCTCTACCTGGCCGACCGGCGCACCGACATGATTGTCACCGGCGGCGCCAATGTCTATCCGGCCGAGATCGAATCGGCGCTGGAGGAGCACCCGGCCGTGGCCACCAGCGCGGTGGTGTCCCTGCCCCACGCCGACTTCGGTCGCGTGCCCCACGCCATCATCAGCCTGCGGCCAGGGGCCGAGACTCCCAGCGCGGATTCTCTTGAGGCGTTTCTGGCTGAGAGGTTGGCGCGCTACAAATTGCCCTACACCTTCGAGATCTCCGAGACGCCCCTGCGCGACGACGCCGGCAAGATGCGCCGCTCGGCCCTGCGCGACGAGCGCGAGGCCCGCGCTACGGCTGGCGAGACCTTTCTGCCGCTTCGGGCTCGGCAACGGGCCGGGACGTGACGGTGTGAACTTCGACGACACCCCTGAGGAGGCGGCGCTGCGGCGCAGGGTGCGGGCTTGGATCGAGGCCAATGCGCCGCACGAGCTGCGCGATGAGCTGCAGAACGCGCCGCTGTTCTCCCTGGAGCTGAAGAGCGTCGACTCCATCACCGCCGCCAAGGCCTGGCAGCGCAAGAAGTATGCGGCGGGGTGGACCTGCGCCCACTGGCCGGCGGCCTATGGCGGTCGTGACGCCAGCCGACTGGAGCGGGTGATCTGGGCCCAGGAGGAAGGGGTCTACGCCCGGTTGTCGCAACCGTTTTCCATCGGGGTGGGCATGGCGGGCCCGACCGTCATGGCCTACGCCGCGGAGGCGCAGAAGCGTGAGTTGCTGCCGAAGCTGGCCAGTGGCGAGGACATCTGGTGCCAGCTGTTTTCCGAGCCCGGCGCGGGCTCCGATGTGGCCGGGCTCTCCACCCGGGCGACGCGCGACGGAGACGGCTGGCGCATCCACGGCCAGAAGGTGTGGACCAGCTGGGCCCATGCGGCCGACTGGGGCCTGTTGTTCGCCCGCACCGATCCCAGCGTTCCGAAACACAAGGGCCTGACCATGTTCTTCATCGACATGCGTCAGACCGGCGTCACGGTGACGCCGATCCGGATGATGAACGACACCCGGGTGTTCAATGAGGTCTATTTCGACGGAGCCTGGGTCCCCGACGCCCAGCGGCTGGGGGCGGTGGGTGGTGGCTGGCAGGTCTCCATCACCACCCTGATGAACGAGCGGCTGGGGGGCGGCGGGCTGCCCACCGGTTTCGAGCAGCTGTTCGAGCTCTGCTGCCATCTGGAGGGGCCGGACGGCGTCGTGGCCGACGACCCGGCGGTACGCTCGAATCTGGCGCGGTGGGCGGCGACGGCGTCGGGGCTGAGGCATACGATGAACCGCAGCCTCACCAGCCTGTCGCGGGGCCAGACGCCGGGGCCGGAGAATTCGGTCGGCAAGCTGGCGGCGGCGTCCACCCTGATCGCCATCACCCAATACGCCATGGACCTCCTGGGCGAGCAGGGTCAGCTGTCCCGGGCCGCCGATGCGCACGGCGGCGGCTGGTTCCAGGCGATGGCCCTGCGCTCCCCTGCCCTGCGCATCGAGGCGGGCTCCGACGAGATCCTGCGCAACATCATCGCCGAACGAGTGCTGGGGATGCCGGGTGATATCCGCGTCGACAAGGACGTCGCCTACGACGCCATTCCCAAGCACGGGCGCGCCTGATGCCGGCCGCGCCACGATCAGCCTGGACGCTCGCGGCCTGGACCCTGCCCTGCCTGCCGATGGCCGGGCTGGGGCTGCCGCTGATCGTCTATCTGCCGGCCTATTACGCCAGCGATCTGGGCCTGAGCCTGGCCACGGTGGGGGCCACCTTCATGCTGGTGCGCATCCTGGACATGGCCTTCGATCCGTTCATCGGCGGGGTGATGGACGCCACCCGCTCAGCCCTCGGCCGGTTTCGGCTGTGGTTCCTGATCAGCGTGCCGATCCTCGCCGCAGCCGCCTACATGCTGTTCATGGCCAAGCCAGGGGTGACGTCCGGCTATCTGTTGTTCTGGCTGCTGGTGGTCTATGCGGGCGCCTCGATCTCCACCCTGTCCCAGGTGGCCTGGGGGGCGGTGCTGTCGCCGGACTACGATCAGCGCTCGCGCATCTATGGCTGGTGGCAGGCCGGCAATGTGGTGGGCATGATCCTGGTGCTGGCCCTGCCAGCGGCGCTGCCGCTGATCGGGATCGCCGACCACGCCGCCGGCGTCGCGGCCATGGGCTGGTTCATCGTCATCCTGACCCCGATCACCATCGGCGTAGCCGTGTGGCGGGTGCCGGAGCCCGACGTGGTCACCGCCGCCGTCCGGCCGGGCATGAAGGCCTATCTGGACCTGTTCCGGCGGCCGAATGTGGTGCGGCTGCTGATCGCCGACTTCCTGGTCGGCGCGGGACCGGCCATCGCCGGGGGCCTGTTCTTCTTCTTCATGGAGCGGGCCAAGGGGTTCGACCGGGGCCAGGCGAGCCTGCTGCTGCTGATCTACTTCATCGGCGGCCTGGCCGGGGCGCCGCTGTGGGCCTGGCTGGCCACCCTTTGGGGCAAGCATCGGGCGCTGGCCCTTTCGAACCTGATCTATGCGGCGATGATGCTTTGCGCCCTGATGATCCCCAGCGGCGACCTCCTGGTGGCCGGGGTGCTGATGTTCCTGATCGGCGTGCCCTATGCGGCGGGCGGGTTCCTGCTGCGGGCGATGATGGCCGATGTGGGGGACGAGGAGCGGCTGCAGGGCGGGATCGACCGCACCGGCCTGCTCTACGCCCTGCTGTCGGGGACGGTGAAGATCAGCGGGGCGGTGGCCGTGGGGGTGGGTTTCGAGGTGCTGCACGCCTTTGGCTTCGATCCGGCCGACGCCGGCGGCTCGGGAGGGCTGGACGCGCTCAGGTTCCTGTTCGTCGCCGCGCCCGCCCTATTGTCCATCGCCTGCGCCTGGCTGGTGCTGAACTTCCCGCTCACCCAGGCGCGTCACGCCGAGATCCGGCGGTTGCTGGCCGAGCGCGACGCCCTCACACTGGACGCCCATGCCGACCGCCCCCGCCCCTGAGCCGCGCCCCATCGACCGGCTGATCGCCATCATGGCCCAGCTGCGCGACCCCGCCACCGGCTGTCCCTGGGACATCGAACAGACCTTCGCCACCATCGCCCCCTACACGGTGGAGGAGGCCTATGAGGTGGCCGACGCCGTCGAGCGCGGCGACATGGCCGACCTGAAGGAGGAGCTGGGCGACCTGTTGCTGCAGGTGGTGTTCCACGGGCGGATGGCCGAGGAACAGGGCGCGTTCGGCTTCGAGGACATCGCCGCGGCCATCAGCGACAAGCTGGTGCGCCGCCATCCGCATGTGTTCGCCGGCGAACATTACCGCAGCGTGGCCGATCAAACCGCCGCCTGGGAAGCCGGCAAGGCGGCGGAGCGGGCGGACAAGGGCGCGGCGGGGGTGCTGGACGACGTGCCAGTGGGCCTGCCGGCGCTCACCCGGGCGGTGAAGCTGTCGAAGCGGGCCGCCAAGGTCGGGTTCGTCTGGCCGACCATCGCCGAGGTGCTGGCCAAGCTGCACGAGGAGGTGGGCGAACTGGAGGCGGAGATCGCCGCCGGCGACCGGGACTGCGCCGCCAAGGAACTGGGCGACGTGCTGTTCGTGGCCGCCAATATCGCCCGCACCCTGGACATCGACCCCGAGGCCGCGCTGCGGGGAACCAACGCCAAGTTCGTGCGCCGCTTCCAGTTCATCGAGGCGGCACTGGCGAGCCGGGGCCGGACGCCGGAGCAGTCTGACCTGGCGGAGATGGACGCGCTGTGGGACGCGGCGAAGGCGGCGGAGCGGGCGGCGGATGGCGATTAGAGCGGCGGCGTCGCCCCCTCAGGGGCTTCAAGCAGAGCTTCGCCAGGGGATGGGTTGCGGGACCTCTCCCCACCCCCGATCGTCACCCTCGGGCTCGTCGCGCAGGGCCATATCCGCCGATGTTTCGGGGCGGACCGAGGCGGCGGCGGTCTCGACCTGGGGTTCGGTTGCCGGCGCAGGCGGCGGGGTGACGCCGAGTTTCTTGCACAGGCGCGCGACGACGTCCTCCACCGGGCCGGCCTCGCAGTCGAGCCTGAGCAGTTCGACGTCGAGGCGGCCGGCCTGCTGATTGTAGTCCCAGCGCTCATACTCGTTCCACAGCGCCTGGCGCACGCGGGTGCGGACCTGGTCCTTTGCCGCCTCCGAGCGGGCGACGTTGAGCGCGCCGCGCTCCTCGATGCGGGCGCGGTCGAACCCACGCACCTCGCGGAACAGCTTGGCCTGCAGCGCCAGACACTGGCGCACCGAGCGGGCGGTCTGGTTGAGGC
>CAXNKO010000074.1:0-7509 GCA_964202685.1 Caulobacterales bacterium | reverse complement strand
CGCGCCTCCGTTCCGGACACGCCTTACAAAAACCCTAGACGCTGCTACATATAGCCGGTCCGATCGCGTGGCCGTCCTCCGAAACGCTTCGGAAACAACGGTGTACGCGGGTTTGCGAGTTAGCATGGCGCCTCCCCGCGTTTTGTCCCGTCTGGCGTTGACCGCTGGTCTGTTGGCGAGCTTGTCGGTCCCGCCCGCCTTCGCCCAGAGCGGCGGACTGTCGCTGATCCGCGACACCGAGATCGAGGAGACTCTGCACCGGAACGCCGACCCGATCCTACGGGCGGGCGGCTTCGACCCCAAGAATGTCCAGATCCTGCTGATCGGCTCCAAGGAGCTGAACGCCTTCGCGGGTCCCAAGACCATGGGGGTGTTCACCGGCCTGATCATGGAAGCCGAGAACCCCAATCAGTTGCAGGGCGTAATCGGGCACGAAGTCGCCCACCTGGCCGCCGGTCACTCCGCACGCTCCGGCGAGATGACGGCCGCAGGCATGAAGCCGTTCCTGTTGACCATGGGCCTGGGCGTTCTGGCGGCGTTGGCCGGCTCCGCCGACGGGGCGGCGGCCCTGGTGGGCAGCGCCGGCTATTTCGGAACCCTGGGCGCCATCGGCTATTCCCGCGAGCAGGAGTCCCGCGCCGACCAGGGCGGGGCGACGATCCTCGAAGCGGCGGGGGTTTCCGGCAAGGGTTTGGCGGAATTCTTCGACAAGTTCCGCTACCAGGAAGTCTTCGACGAGGCCCGCCGTTTCGCCTTCTTCCGCACCCACCCGATTTCGTCGGACCGGATCGACGCCCTGCGGCTGCGGGTGGAAAAGCTGCCCAGCTACGGCAAGGCCGACACCGCCGAGGCGGTCGCTGAGCATGCGGTGATGAAGGCCAAGCTGCTGGGGTTCATGAGCCCCCAGACCGCGATGGTGAAGTTCGACGAGAAGGACAAAGCCTATCCGGCCCGCTACGCCCGCGCCATCGCCTATTACCAGCTCAGAGAACCCGACAAGGCCCTGAGGCTGATCGATGCGCTGCTGGCCGACCAGCCCGAGAACCCATACCTCTGGGAACTGAAGGGTCAGGTGCTGTTCGAGTTCGGCCGCGCCGCTGAGGCCGAAATCCCCCAGCGCCGGTCCGTGGCGCTGAAGCCCGAAGCGCCGCTGCTGCGGATCAACCTCGGCCAGACCCTCATCGCCCTGGATGACAAGGCCAGGGTGGCCGAGGGAGTCACCGAGCTGCGCAAGGCGCTCACCCAGGAAGAGGACAACGCCACCGCCTGGCGCCTGCTGGCCGAGGCCTATGACAAACAGGGCCAGGAAGGTCTCGCGCGCCTGGCCACCGCCGAATACAATTTCGCCGTCGGCGACAACCGGCTGGCCCTGGTGTTCGCCATGCGCGCCCGCGAGAAACTGCGGAAGGATAGCCCCGAGTGGCGGCGCGCCACGGATATCGTTCTGGTCTCCGATCCCACTAAGGACGACCTCAAGGAACTCGCCAAGGAAGGCTCGATCACCCGCGGATCGTAGCGTTGAGCTTCGCAAGTCCGCCGTGAACCGCTATGTCTGGCCCATGCACCCGTTTCTGCCCGCCCTAGCGGCCCTGATCCTCGCCACGCCCCTGGCCGCCTGCGGGAAAACCGCCGACGGCGGATCCAGCGTGCTGTCGCGCCTCAACGCCGACACCGCATTCGGAGAGAAGGTGCGCGCCTATCTCCTTGAGCATCCAGAGGTGATCGAGGAGGCGGTGACCAAGCTGCAGGCGCAGAAGGAAGCCGAGGCGCTGAAGGCGCGAGACGCCGAAATGGCCGCCGCCAGGACGGCGATCCCGAAGCACCGCGCAGCGCTGGAGCGCGATCCGCGCGACCTAGTGGCCAATCCCAACGGATCGATCACCGTGGTGGAGTTCTTCGATTATAACTGCGGCTACTGCAAGCGCGCTGCGCCGGAGATCCTGCGGCTTCTCGAGGCGAACCCCGACATACGGGTGGTGTTCAAGGAATTCCCGATCTTCGGCGATGCCTCCGATAGCGCCGCCAAGGTGGCCCTGACCGCAGCGGCCAAGGCCCAGGGGCTGGCGCTGCACAAGGCGTTCATGGCCACCAAGCCGTTGGACGAGGCCGCTATCGACCGCAGTCTACGCGCGGTCGGGTTGGACCCTGCGGCGGTGCGCGGCGCGGCGGAGTCCGCCCAGATCGCCAACCAGCTCGCCGACGTGCGCAATCTCGCCGTCGCGCTGAAGATCGAGGGCACGCCGGCCTTCATTGTCGGCGATACCCTGATCCCCGGCGCCGACATGGAGGCCCTCACAGCCGCCATCGCCCAGGCGCGGGCCAAGGGCATGACCCAACCCGACGGCAAGGTGGCGACCAACCGCTAAGCCGGGTCAGATCAGCCCAGCCAGGGGCGACGACGAGTCGGCGTACATGCGCTTGGCCATGCGGCCGGCCAGATAGGCTTCGCGGCCGGCGATGACGGCGTGCTTCATCGCCACGGCCATGCGGATCGGATCGCGGGCCTCGGCGATGGCGGTGTTCATCAGCACGGCGTCACAGCCCATTTCCATGGCCAGCACCGCATCGGAGGCGGCGCCCACGCCGGCGTCCACCAGCACCGGCACCTTGGCCTGTTCGATAATCAGGCCGAGGTTGAGAAAATTCTGGATGCCGCGGCCCGATCCGATCGGCGCCCCGGCGGGCATTATGGCCGCGGCGCCCGCGTCTTCCAGTTTCTGGGCGTAGACCGGGTCGTCGCTGCAATAGACCATCACCTGGAATCCCTCAGCGATCAGCAGCTTGAGCGCCCGCAGGGTCTCTTCCATGTCGGGCAACAGGTGCTTGGTGTTGGACAGCACCTCCAGCTTCACCAGGTCCCAGCCGCCGGCCTCGCGGGCCAGGCGCAATGTCCGCACCGCCTCCTCGCCGGTATAGCAGCCGGCGGTGTTGGGCAGGTAGGTGAAGCGGTCGGGCTTCACGAAGTCGGCCAGCATCGGCTGGCTGGGATCAGAGAGGTTCACCCGCCGCAGGGCCACGGTGACGATCTCGGCCCCCGCCGCCTCAGCGGCGGCGGCGTTCTGGGCGTAGTCCTTGTACTTGCCGGTGCCGATGATCAGGCGCGAATGAAAGCTGCGCCCCGCCACCGTCCAGCTGTCGTCGCCCTGCGCAGATCCATCCATCTCAGCCGCCTCCAATGAAATGCACGATCTCGATCCGGTCGCCCTCGGCCAGCGGCGTGGCAGCATAGAGCCCGCGCGGCACGATCTCCAGATTGCGCTCGACGGCCACCTTGCGCGGGTCGAGGCCGAGGCTGGCCACCAGGGCGGCGAGGTGGGCGAGGTCGCCCACCGACCGCATCTCGCCGTTGATGGTCAGGGTCATGAGGTCGCGCTCCCGGTCGAGTGCTTGTGACCCCCGCCGCCGACCGTTACAAGACAGCGGAATCGACGGCGGGGCGGAATGTCGAAACCGATCTATGTGCTGAGCGGGCCCAATCTCAACCTCCTGGGCGTGCGCGAGCCGGAGATTTACGGGAAGGCGACCCTTGAGGACGTCCGGCGGCTGTGCGAGGCCCGGGCGAAAGCGCTTGGGCGTACGGTGGTGTTCCGCCAGTCGAACCATGAGGGTGAGCTGATCGACTGGATCCAGGAGGCGCGCACCAAGGCCTCGGCCCTGGTGATCAATCCGGCCGGCTACGGGCACACGTCGGTGGCGATCCTCGACGCGCTCAAGGCGGTGGAGATTCCGGTGGTGGAGTGCCACCTGTCGAACCCGGCGGCGCGGGAAGAGTTCCGCCGCCAGACCTATGTCTCTCTGGCCGCGGCCGGAGTGGTTTCGGGGTTCGGCGCCGCGAGCTATGAACTGGCCGTTGAGGCCGCGGCGGGTCTTTCCGCCTAGCCTCCAAACAGCAAGGATGACCTGATGGCGAGCAGCCCCAAGACGCCGGCCGATCCAGTCGACGCGCGCCTCGTGCGCAAGATGGCCGATATTCTCAACGAGACGGGGCTGTCGGAGATCGAGGTCGAACGCGGCGACCTGCGCATAAGGGTCGCCAAGACCCTGAGCGCCGCCGTGCACGTCGCCCAGGCGCCTGCCGCGGTCGCCCATGCCCCCGCCGCACCGGCCGCCGTGGTGAACGCCGCGCCGGATCACGCCGCCCGCGGCGAGGTGATCAAGTCGCCGATGGTGGGCACGGTCTATCTGCGGCCCCAGCCCGACGCCGCGCCCTTCGTCGGCGTCGGCGACCGGGTCGAGGCGGGCGCCACCCTGTTGATTGTCGAGGCCATGAAGACCATGAACCCGATCCCCGCCCCCCGGTCGGGGCGGATCGTCGAGGTGCTGGTGGGCGACGGCCAGCCCGTGGAGTTCGGCGAGCCCCTGGTCATCATCGAGTAGGGGCATGTTCGAAAAAATCCTCATCGCCAACCGCGGCGAAATCGCCCTGCGGGTCCATCGGGCCTGCAAGGAGATGGGCATCGCCACCGTGGCCGTGCACTCCGAGGCCGACGCCGGCGCCATGTGGGTGCGGCTGGCCGACGAAAGCGTCTGCATCGGGCCGGCACCCGCCGCCAAGAGCTACCTCAACATCCCCTCGATCATCGCCGCGGCGGAGATCACCGGGGCCCAGGCGATCCACCCCGGCTACGGCTTCCTGTCGGAAAACGCCCGCTTCGCCGAGATCGTCGGCGCCCACGGCTTCACCTTCATCGGGCCGAAGCCCGAGCACATCCGCATGATGGGCGACAAGATCGCCGCGAAGCAGGCCGCCATCGCCGCCGGCATTCCGGTGGTGCCGGGCTCCGAAGGCGCGGTGACCACCGAGACGGAAGCCTTCGCGGCAGCGGAGAAGATCGGCTTCCCGGTGCTGATCAAGGCCGCCGCCGGCGGCGGCGGGCGCGGCATGAAGGTCGCCCAGACGCCCGAGGACCTAGCCGAGGCGGTCTCCACCGCCCGCTCCGAGGCCAAGGCGGCGTTCGGCGACGACGCGGTCTATATGGAGCGCTACCTGCAGAAGCCCCGCCATATCGAACTGCAGGTGATCGCCGACTCCTTTGGGGCGGTGTGTCACCTGGGCGAACGGGACTGCTCCCTGCAACGGCGCCACCAGAAGGTTCTCGAGGAGGCCCCCTCCCCGGCCCTGGACGCCAGGACGCGGGCCGCCATCGGCGAGGTGGTGGTCAAGGCCATCGAGAAGATTGGCTACCTGGGCGTCGGCACCATCGAGTTCCTGTACGAGGATGGCGAGTTCTTCTTCATCGAGATGAACACCCGCCTGCAGGTGGAGCATCCGGTCACCGAGGCCATCACCGGCATCGACCTGGTTCGCGAGCAGATTCGCATCGCTGCGGGCCTGCCGCTGTCATTCCAGCAGTCCGAGGTGGTGTTCGAAGGCCACGCCATCGAGTGCCGGATCAACGCCGAGAACCCCCGCACCTTCATCCCCTCCCCCGGCCTGGTCACCGATTTCCACGCGCCGGGCGGCCTGGGGGTGCGGCTCGATTCAGCCCTCTACGCCGGCTATGTGATCCCGCCCTATTACGACAGCCTGGCGGGCAAGCTGATCGTCCACGGCCGCGACCGCGAGGAGTGCATCGCGCGCCTGGGCCGCTGTCTGGGGGAAATGGTTGTGGGCGGGGTGGAGACCACCATCCCGCTGTTCCAGGACCTGCTGCACGAGCCCGATATCCTGGCCGGCCACTACGACATCCACTGGCTGGAGAACTGGATCAAGGCCCAGGCGGCAGGCGCTTAGGCCGAACTTCGTCGGCGGACGGCGTTGGCCAGTTCCCACCTCTGCTCGTCACCCTCGGGCTCGTCCCGAGGGTCCATATCCGCCGGCGGCGCCGGGTGGGTGGGGATGGCGGCGAGATCGTCGTCCGAGACGGAGTCCATGGGCCCTCGGGACGAGCCCGAGGGAGACGGCGCGGGGGGCGGGGTGACGCCGAGCTTCCTGCACAGGCGCGCGACGACGTCCTCCACCGGGCCGGCCTCGCAGTCGAGCCTCAGCAGTTCGAAGTCGAGGTCGCCGGCCTGCTGATTGTAGTCCCAGCGCTCATACTCGTTCCACAGCGCCTGGCGCACCCGGGCGCGGACCTGATCCTTGGCTTCCTCGGCGCGGGCGGCCTGGAGCGCGCGGCGCTCCTCGATGCGGGCGCGGTCGATCCCACGCACCTCGCGGAAGAGCTTGACCTGCAGCGCCAGACACTGGCGCACCGAGCGGGCGGTCTGGTTGAGGCCGCTGATCAGCTTCAGCGTTTCCTGGGCGTCCTCGGTCCCCGCGATACGTTCGCGCAAATCGCGGACCACGGCCATGCCAATGGCGGCGAGCTCATCGAGGATGAGGTCGTGTCGCCAGGTGGCTTGGGTGGGATCGTCCAGGTCCATGAACAGAACAAGAACAAGGATCGGGCCGGGTGTCAAGCGGTTTGTGTGGGATTGTGCGGCGGTGATGACGGGGCGATCCGCAGCCCCCCCGCCTGCGCTGCATGAGCGGGAGGTGGTGGCGCACCGGAGTTGGGTCGCGAAACCCAAAACGCGGGGTTTAACCCCTCACACAGTTGCCCGACCGGAACTGACGTAGAGTGACCCCTACTCGTCAAACCCCACGAACACCGTGGTTTCATCAACCGACTTGCGCTGGGAAACCACCGTGTTGGCCGGGAAGCTGTCGTGGGGATAGCCCATGGCGATGCAGATCATGATCACCTGGTCGTCGGGAATGGCCGCATGTTCGCGAACCACCGGCGACTGCATGATCCCCTGGCTGTTGATCACGCAGCCCAGGCCTCGCGACCAGGCCGCATTGACCAGGGCGTTGGCGAGGGCGCCGCAGTCGAAGGGTGCGATGTCGCCGCCGTGGATGGAGCGGTCATAGGTGACCACCAAGGAGACCGGCGCATCGAACTGGCGAAAGCCGCGCAGCACCCAGTCCTGGCGCTTTTCCTGGTCGTGGCGCTCGATGCCCATGGCCGCGAATAGCTGCTTGGCGATACCAATCTGACGCTGGCGATGGGCGCCCTCATATTCCCCGTGGCTGCGGAACTCCCGGGATGACGGGACACCGGCCAGATTGCGCTCGGTGTTGCCGGCCCGGATGCGGTCGAGAGGGGCGCCGGCGACCACATAGATGTTCCAGGGTTGGGTGTTCAGCGACGACGGCGCGCGCATGGCGATTTCGATGATCTCGCGGATCAGCGCCCTGGGCACGGGGTCGGGCTTGTAGCCACGGATGCTTCGTCGGCCCAGAACGACCTCATCGAAGCTCGGCGCGGAGTTTGGGCGTGAATTCATTTCGCTAGTCCATCAAGGGGTCGGCGATCCGGCCCGTCCGGTCAGGCGTGCAGCACCCGCCCGAAGGCGTCCAGGGCCGACTCGTGCATGGCCTCGCTCATGGTCGGGTGGGGGAAGACCGTGGCGTGGAGTTCGGCTTCCGTGGCCTCCAGGGTGATGGCGAGCGCAAAGCCCTGGATCATCTCGGTGACCTCGGCGCCGAGCATGTGGGCGCCGATCAGCCCGCCGGTGTCGGCG